>JACQUI010000276.1 GCA_016210395.1 Chloroflexota bacterium
AGCATTCCACATAAAATATGGATACATGGCCGCTGCCTCTCGTCGGGGCGACGCATGCTTCGCCCCTACGAGAGGCAGCGGCCATGTCTACCCTAAATAGGCTTTGTGTACCGCACTGCAAAGGGTGCGGCTTCAAGCCCCCGCCTTCAGGCGGGGGTGTTGGAACACCCTCATTTTCATCCCTACAGGGTGCGGATGCCAATCCGCATGGACGATTGCTACGAAAACGCCGGCGTAAGGGTGGCAAGCAGAGCGCAGATGACGTTGCCCTGGCGCTGGGCGTGGGCCTTGCCCGACAAATGCCTTCATGCCAAGGAGGGTGCGAGGGTACCACGTTCCCTGCAGGGTCTTCCCCTGTAGGGGCGCAAGGCTTGCGCCCTGGGTGGGTGGGAAAAAGCGACCTCTGCCGGGCAAGAAGAGACAAAGTCCCGAATTGGTGGGCAAAGCTCTGGGTGTGCGTAGGTGCGTGGTCTCCGCGCCCTTGCGTAGTGGGGCGAAGGCAGGGAGATGCGCGCTGGAGGGCAGTGCGTTACGGCCAAAGGAGGTAGTGAAAGGCGTCGCACGCGCTGCTAGTGGGCAGCGTGGAAGGTGAGGACCACACGGAGCCGCGCTGCCCTAGCCCTCGGGGGTAGGAGGCCCCTTGAACAGGCGCCGGATGCCCTGCGTGATGCCCGCGAGGCGGTCCAGGAGCTCCTCGTCGGTGACGCTTGACAGCACTGATGCGATGATGGCCTCTGTGGAGCACCGGAACGCCTCGGTTTTGGCTTCGCCTTCCGGCGTCAGCCGCACCCACACCTGCCTGCGGTCCCCCTTTTCCTGGCGCTCGCGGACAACCAGGCCGGCCTTCTCCAGGTTCGTGACCATGGAGGTCATGGTGTGGCTGGCCCTGGAGTTGGCCGCTGCCAGTTGCGAAACCGTGATGTTGCCTCCGCTGCTCTCTATGCGGAACAGCACTACCAGTTGCTCCAGCCGCAGGCCCGTCTGAATGCGCGCCTCTCTCCCCAGGGACGCCTGCAGCGTATGAGCCGTATCCAACAAGTCACAGAGCTGTGTCAACACAACTGAACTTTGCATTGGCGTCTCACTGGTCTTCATTGTCAGGCCAGTCCGGTGGGCTTGCGGCGCTGTATCCACGTTCACTCGAGGGTGTGAACAAATGGCTGCCGAGGGACGGCGAGCCGTCTTGTCATTCTGGCGAAGCCCTGAGCGCAGCGAACGGGGAGGTGGTCAGACCACCATCGCCTCAAATATGCTCCGCCTCGCAACCATTCACAGCCACTCAATAGGGGGATAGAACAGAAGTATACCACTGCTTCGTTGACCAGCAAAATCCACATAGATATAATCGGGCTTGTTTAGCCTCATTCCCCTCTTGTGCTTCCCTGTTGTCCGCGAAAGGTCTTAGGGTGGTGAATATGCCTGGCAGACGCTCGTTTGTTCCACTCTTGCCCTTCCTGCTGCTCATGGTGGCAGGTGTCTTCGCGCTTGACCTGATTACTCCTCTGGGCGTGGCCGACGGCATGTTGTACGTCGTCCCGGTCATGGCTGCCATCTGGCTTCCCGGTCGGCGCATGATCCTGGCCACCGCTGCGGTAACCTCGCTGCTTGTCCTTGGCGGCGCCCTCTGGTCTCACCCTGGGGCTGTCCTGTGGGTCGTAGCCCTCAATCGCCTCTTTTCCCTGATTGTCATTTGGGCCGTGGCAGTCCTGGCTCTTCAGCGCAACCGCCTCCTCCTGGCAAAGGAGCAAGCCTACCAAGACGCGGAGCGGCGCGTGCAAGAGCGCACCGATGCGCTCACCGAGGCGTTGGAGCGGGAGTGGAGGGAGGAAGAGTCCAGGGACGACGCCCGCAAGCAACTCACAGGCTTCCTTGATGTCACCCTGGACGCCGTCATCACCGCCGATGAGCAGCAGCGGATCATCGTTTTCAACCATGGCGCAGAGCGGGCCTTTGGGTACACGGCCGGAGAGGTCATCGGAAAGCAACTGGATGTTCTCTTCGTGCAGGAGCTTCAAACCCTCCACAGGGAGCTGTTTGCAAAGTTCGCTGCGTCTCAGGCGCTCTCCATGCCCATGGCCACCAGGACCCTCGTGGGCTGCAGGCGCAAGAATGCGTCTACGTTCCCCTGCGAGTGCACCATCTCCAAGCTCGCCGTGCAGAGCGGCGTCTACTTTACCTGCGTCCTTCGCGACATCACGGACCGTGTCAAGGCAGACCAGGCGCTGCGGGAGCGCGAGGAGCAGTACCGCACCGTCGTGGAGAACGCCACCGACGGCGTCGTGGTGATTGCCGACGGGAGGTACGTTTACGCCAACAACGCGCTCCTGGGCATGTACGGCATCCAGATGGAACAGCTCCTCGATGCAGAAATAGGCGACTTCATCATCCCGGAGCAACGGGAGGAGGTGAGGCAGCGGGTCCAGGCCAGGCTCAGGGGTGAACCCGTTCCTCAGTTGAACGAGTACACGATACGCCGTCCCGATGGGGCTGTCCGCACGTTACAGGGCGCTGCCGGCGCTATCACCTTTGGCAACAAGCCCGCGGCCATGCTGGTCGTGCGGGATGTCACGGAGGCCCGGCGCATGCAGAGCGATCTGCTGGAAAGCAACCGGCGGCTTCAGCGGGCGCTGGAGGACCTGCACAGGGCCCAGCAACAGCTTGTACGTCAAGAACGCCTTAGCGCGCTTGGCAAGATGGCAAGCGGCATCGTCCACGACTTCAACAACGCGCTGACGCCCATTGTTGGGTTTACGGAAATGATGCTTGACAACCCCTCTTTGCTGAACGACAAGGAAAAGGCGTCCGCATTCCTCCGGCAGTGCAACGCCTCCGCAAATGCCGCCCATGCCATCGTGAGCCGTCTCCGGGACTTCTACCGCCCGCGCGAGCAGTCAGAGACTTTCAGCCCCGTGGACGTGAACGAGGTCGTCAGGCAGGCGACGAGCCTCACGGAGTTCAGTTGGAAACTGCACGCCATTGCCACCGGTCGCGCCATCACGGTCACCCAGGACCTTGCCCCCATGCCCAACATCCAGGGCAACGCCACGGAGCTCACCCAGGCCCTGGTCAACCTCATCCTCAACGCTGTGGACGCCATGCCGCGCGGAGGCGAGATAACGCTGTGCACCCGGCCCCTCCTGGACGGCGTGCTGCTGACCGTCCGCGACACCGGCATCGGCATGAGTGAAGAGGTCAAGCGCCACTGCCTGGAGCCCTTCTTCACCACCAAGGGCGAGCACGGCACCGGCCTTGGCCTGCCCGTGGTCTACGGCGTCGTCCAGCGCCACAGCGGCTCCATTGACATCGAAAGCGAGCTGGGCAAGGGCGCTGCGTTCCGGATCCGCTTGCCGGCGGGATAGGGGAGGGGAGCCAGGCTACTTTCCCCCTCTTGCCCCCGTCCTCCCGCGCTGACATACTGACAGACGTGCAGGCGGGCCAACGCTTAGCGCCCGCCCGCACTATGCTGTATGTCCTATGCCGTCTCCCGGAGGCGCCACATGACCAGCCGACGCTCCAGCAGCCAGCCCAGCGCCCAGGCATCGCTCGTGGCGGAAAAGCCGCTGCTGATGCTCATGGACGGGCACGCCATGGTGCATCGCGCCTACCACGCCATCCAGCAGCCCATGACCGTGCGCGCCACCGGCGAGGAGGTGCGCGGCATCTATGGCTTCATGAACACCTTCCTGCGGGCGCTCCAGGACTGGAAGCCCACCCACGTCGCCATCGCCTTCGATATGCGCGGCCCTACCTTCCGCCACCTGGAGTTCGAGGCCTACAAGGCCCAGCGGCCCGAGGCCGCCCCCGAGCTCCAGGCCCAGTTCCCCCCCGTGCGCCGCCTGGTCGAGGCCTTTTGCATCCCTATCTACGAGCAGGAGGGCTTCGAGGCCGACGATGTCCTCGGCACGCTGTGCAGGCAAGCCGAGCAGGCCCAACTCGAGACAGTCATCCTCACCGGCGACACCGATACTCTCCAGCTCGTCACCCCCTGGGTGCGCGTCGCCCTCCACTACTCCATCCAGGAGCGCAAGGTCTACGACGAAGCCGCCGTCCGCGAGCGCTACGGCGGCCTCGGCCCCGTCTCCCAGCCCGACATCAAAGCCATGACCGGCGATGCCTCCGACAACATCCCCGGCGTCCCCGGCATCGGCCCCAAGACCGCTATCAAGCTCATCACCGACTTCGGCAGCATCGAGGCCCTGTACCAGCGCCTGGACGAGGTCAAGCCGCCGCGCATCCAGGAGCTCCTGCGCCGGCACCACGACGCCGCTATCCAGGGCAAGCGCCTGTGCACCATCGTCCGCGACGTGCCCGTGGCCCTGGACCTGGAGCGCATGCGCTTCGGCGGCTACGACCGCGACGACGTGCTGGCCGTCCTGCGCGACCTGGAGTTCTCCAGCATGGTCTCTCGCATTCCGCCCGGCACGGGGGCAAGACCCCCTCTCCCTCCCTCTTTAGGGGAGGGAGACCGAGAGGGAGAGGTGAGAGGGATGGGCGCGGCGACCACGCCCCTACACGCAGGCGACGGCGCCTCGGACACCCGTAGGGGCGAGGTTTCCTCGCCCGCGTCCCGTCTCCCTCCCTCTTCAGGGGAGGGAGACCGAGAGGGAGAGGTCGCTGCCGCCCCCGTCCAGGGCATGCTCGTGGAGGTCCCCGGGTCGGAAAAACCCATCGCGGACTACGTCACGGTCGCCACGCCCGAGGCCCTGGAGGCCATGATCGCCGAGCTGCGCGCCGCCGGGTCCTTCGCCTTCGACACCGAGACCGACAACCTGGACCCCATGCTGGCCCACCTCGTCGGCCTCTCCTTCGCCGTCAGGCCCCATCACGCCTGGTACGTGCCGGTGGGCCATACAGACGGCGCGCAGTTGCCCATCGCCCACGTCCTGGACGCCCTTCGCCGCCTCTTTGCCGATCCGTCGGTCAAGAAGACCGCCCACAACGCCAACTTCGACATGATGGTGCTTGCGGAGCATGACGTTGAGGTGCAGGGTCTGGACTTCGACACCATGGTCGCCGCCCACATCGCGGGCAGCAACGCCATCGGCCTCAAGCAGCTTGCCTTCCAGCTCCTCAAAGAGGAGATGACGGAGATCAGCGCCCTCATCGGATCGGGCAAGAAGCAGACCACCTTTGACCACGTCCCCATAGACCTGGCCGCCCGCTACTCCGCCGCCGACTCCGACATGACCTGGCGTTTGCGCCTCGTCCTGGAGCCGAAGGTCGCCGCCGTCCACGGCGAGGCCATCCTTCGCGACATGGAGCTGCCGCTCGTCCCCGTCCTGGTCGCCATGCAGCGCAACGGCATCCTGGTGGACAAGGCCCGCCTCCAGCGCATGTCCGAGGCCCTCACCCAGCAGATTCACACGCTGGAAGAGGCCATCTACCAGGAGGCGGGCCAGCAGTTCAACATCAACTCCACTCAGCAGCTTGGGACAGTCCTGTTCGAGAAGCTGCTGCCTCCCGCCAGGCTCAAGGAGATGGAGCTGCCCGCGCCAAAGCGGACCAAGACCGGCTACTCCACCGACTCCGCCGTCCTGGAGGACATCCGCAAGGCGCATCCCATCGTGGACAAGGTCCTGGAGTACCGCCAGCTCACCAAGCTCAAGTCCACCTACCTGGAGACCCTGCCCACGCTCATCAACCCCCGCACCGGGCGCATCCACACCAGCTACAACCAGGTGGGCTCCGCCACTGGCCGCTTCTCTTCCAGCGACCCCAACCTCCAGAACATTCCCATCCGCACCGAGCTGGGCAAAGAGGTGCGCCGCGCCTTCCTGGCCCCGGACGGCTGGAGCCTGCTGGCCGCCGACTACTCCCAGGTGGAGCTGCGTGTGCTGGCCCACCTCTCGCAAGACCCCGGCCTCCTGGCCGCCTTCCGCCGTGGCGAGGACATCCACGCGGCCACCGCCTCCCAGGTGTACGGCGTCGCCCTCAACCAGGTCACGCCGGACATGCGACGCCTGGCCAAGGTCATGAACTTCGGCATCATCTACGGCCTATCCGCCCACGGC
>JACQUI010000278.1 GCA_016210395.1 Chloroflexota bacterium
CCTTAGATTCTTCGCGAGGCAGTCGCTGGTGATGGCAGTGGTCGTCTGACCGCCTCGCTCAGAACGACAGTGGCCGCCACACTGCAAGACAAAGGCTTAGTTTGTCCACACCTTCTGAGGGTGAGGCGCTTGTGACCAGACGAGATTAGGTCATTCCCGAAGTGTGAAAGGGGGACTACCATGACAACGACCAACGACTACTCGCCGGGACTGGAAGGAGTCATCTCCAACGCCACAACCATCTCCTACCTTGACCTGGACAAGGAGGAGATCGTCATCCGGGGGTATGACCTCATTGAGCTTGCACAGAAGCTCTCCTACCTGGAGACCGCCTACCTGGTGATGCACGGGAAGGAGCCGACCCAGCAGGAGGCGGCTGCCCTCCGCAAGACCTTGAGCGATCAGGCAACGTTGCCCCCGGAAGTCTACGCGATGCTGAAGTCTCTGCCCAAGCAGACCCACCCCATGGACGCGCTGCGTACCGGCATCTCCATGCTGGCCGGCTACGAGGACCCCGCGATTCTGAACGACCATCACCCTGAGCCCAACTTCGCCAAGGGCCTCAAGATCATGGCTAAAGCCCCGGTCATCGCGTGCAACGCCTACCGCGCCAACCAGGGCCAGCCCTCTATTCCCGCAGACCCGAAGCTCGGCTTCACCGAGAACATCCTGTGGATGATCAACGGCAAGCGCCCCGACAAGGAGTCGGTGGACATGCTGGATATGGTCCTCACGTGCTACATCGAGCACGAGCTGGCCAACTCCACCTTCACCGCCCGCATCATCGCCTCGTCGCTCTGCGACATCTACGGCGCTATCACCGGCGCGGTGGCTTCCCTCAAAGGCCCGCTGCACGGCGGCGCAAACGAGGCCGCAGCGCAGATGCTGGTGGACATCCTCCAGAAAGGTGGGGCCGCCAAGGCCGAGCAGTACATCACGGATATCCGCGCGGCCCACGGGCGCATCATGGGGTTCGGCCACCGCGTCTACATGCGCAAGTACGACCCCCGGGCGTTCCTCCTCAAAGACTACCTCCCCAGGCTGCTCCACAAGAAGCCGGAAGGCGAGGAGATGTATGCCATCTACCGCAAGGTGGAAGAGGTCATGTTCCGGGAGACGAAGCTCTACCCCAACGCCGACTACCCCATCGGCTTCATCCTGTACCTGCTGGACGTGCCCATCCCGTTGTTCACGCCCCTCTTCCTCTGCGCCCGCATCCCGGGGCTGATTGCCCACGTGGAGGAGCAGCACAAGGAGAACCGCCTGTTCCGGCCAAGGGTGATATATCTGGGGCCAAGGGAGTTGCACCCCGAGAAGGCCGGCGCGGGGAGGTAAGACGTTGGGGCGGCCTGCGTCACCGCCGTAAGGGCACAATATATCGTGCCCCTACTGTTCCCACCGAACGCTGCGGGGTTGACCTGAGACGGCCCTTGGCGGACAATCGGGATTGTGTTTGAACGCCGAATCCTACTGGCCGGTGCGCTCCTCTTCGTGCTTGCCGCCATCGCTGCGGGGGCCGTCTGGACAGGCATAGACCGTGTTGCCACGGGCTTTCAGCCTCTGCCCGCAGATGGGCGGCTGTCGCCACTGGAGAGCGTTACCAACCCGCAGTTCCGTCTCCCTCCCGTAGCCTTTCTCTCCTACTCCTTCGGCGCGCTCCTGCTGGCGGGAGCGGTGGCCTTCCTGTACGTAAGCCATTTCCGGCCATCGCCCAGGACAATCGTCCTGCTGGCCAGCCTGTTCGCGATTGCCTTGGTCCTCATAGCCCTTGGCCTGAGCGCCGGGAGGAACACCCTGGCTGAGCTGGCCGGGACAGGCTCCAGAGGCGCCGCAACCGGCACGGCGCTGAGCTGGCTCTTGGTCCTCGTGCCTGTGCTGGCAGGGGTTGCGGCGCTGGCCGGCCTTCTGCTGAAAGGCCCCCTGAGTCCAGCGCGTCTTCTCGCGGCCTCAGGTCTGTTCTCACTCCTGCTGGTGGGCGTCCTGTGCACGCCTCTCACAGCCGGCGGTGGCCTAGGAGGCGGGGGGCAGGGCGCAGGCGGGATGGGCGGTGGCCCCGGGCAGCTTCTCGAAAACGGCCTGAACGTTGATATGAACGGGCTGGCCCCCGCCATTCTGGGGGCTGCTCCCATGATCAGCCCCCAGGGCGCGCATCAGCTTCCCGACATGCCCGTTTTCCAGGTGGCCGGAGCCCAGAACGTGCCTCTTCTCAGGACAACCATCGGCAACTTCTACAACGGCTTCGCGTGGCGGCAGGACCCACCCGCCGCGTTCCAGCCCTATCAAGGCCAGGCGCTGGCCGACCCGCAAATGGGAGCGCCCATGCTGAAGGCATCGCCTCACGTCTCGCCCATTCCGGGCAGGAGTCTGCCCGCCGGGCCGCTGCCCATCTCCGCCTCTCCAACATCCGTCCAATCCCCTGCGCCACTGGAGTTCGACCCTTCCACGCGGCAGTTCCAGAGCAAGAAGCCCATTGACAGCGAGTACTCCTGGGAAACGGAGTTCCCAGCCTATTCGGAAAACATGCTGCAGAGCGCCACAGCCACGCCCACAGAGCAGGAAGTCCAGCTCCCCGCCAACATTTCCGACCGGGTGACGAAGCTCTCGCGCCAGATCACCAGCCCCTACGACACCCCGTACGAGAAGGCGAAGGCCATCGAGGTGTACCTGAAAAAGACGTACCCGTACGACTTCAACTACCCGGACGCCCCGCCTGGCCGCGAGCCCACCGACTGGTTCCTTTTTGACGGCAAGTCCGGCGTGTGCGCGAACTTCGCCAGCGCATTCACCGTCCTGGCCCGCGCCTCCGGGCTGCCCACGCGCATGGCCGCTGGATGGGCCGTCTCGCCGACTGCCGGCGATCAGGTCGTCCACGCCGACCAGGCCCACGCTTGGCCGGAGGTACGCTTCGACGACCAGGGGTGGACGCCCTTTGAACCCACGCCCGGCGGTCCTCCCACCCGCTCCAGCCGCCCGGAGACGCCCGATGTCGCACCTCCGGCTCCCAGAACTCCAACGGTCACCGTTATCACCGATGCCGGCGCATCCGCCAGGAAAGGCCGGACATACACGATACACGGCGTTGTCCGGGTGCAGACCACCGGCGCGCCCGTTGACGGCCTGCCGGTTCAGGTCTTCCTCAACCAGCAGAAGACGCTGGTGGGCGCCATTCCCATTGGGGAGGGAACCGCGCTCAACGGGGTGTTCACTATTGAGGCCGAAATCCCCAAAGAGGTGGAGGTAGGCCAGCGATACCAGCTTATCGCCGTCACCAGCGGAAACGACCAGTACGAAGGCTCTGAGAGTGACCCCACGGTCACCGTCTTCACCGCCAGCACGCTGACCCTGGAGAGCCCTGCTCAGGCGAACGTGGATGAGCCGGTGCTGTTCAAAGGCGATCTGCTGGAGGAGTTCGGTCAGCCCATCCCCAACCAGCGCGTCACCCTGTCCGCTTCGGCCATCGGCGTCATTGGGTCGGCGGCCACGACCTACGAAGGCAGCTACGCTATTCCGCACGTCTTCAAGGACGTAGGCGACTACCAGATCCAGGTCATCTTTGGCGCTACGCCGCTGTACCTGTCCGCAAATGCATCCAAGCCCTTGCGGGTGATGATGCCCACAACCTTGCGCCTCGAAGGGCCGTCCCAGCAGGAGGTGCGGCAGCCCGCCGCATTCCGCCTCAGGCTCACCGACGCCCGGGGCGCGCCCCTGCGCAACCAGCCCGTCACCATAACCATTGACGACCAGCGAATCCTCCTGACGACCGGCCCAGAAGGCGGCGCGTCCCTCGCAAGATCCTTCGACCGGCAAGGCACGTACAGGATTTCCGCCGACTTTGAAGGGGCGGGCTTTCTGTCCCCAAGCCACTTCACGATTCCACTGCGGGCGTACACGGTTTCCATTGACATCACTACCAGCGAAGAGTGGGTCCGGGGCAAGGAAACGGAGGTCGCTGGAAGCTTGCGTCTGAAGGGTGACCCGCTTCTCCAGGAGCGGGTGGTCATCAAGCTGGACGGCGAGCCGCTTGCAGACGTTGTCACAGATGCGAAGGGCGAGTTCTCCTTCAGGCAAGCGCTGCCAAAGGACATTCCACTTGGGCACCACGTCCTCGGCTATGGAATTCCCAGGTTTGAAGAGGAGCGGCCCCAAGAGATTTCCTTCAAGGCGGCCACCAGGCTGGAGACGCCGGGCGAACTGCGGGGGACAAGGGGCGACGTGGCCTCCTTCACCGCATCCCTCTATGACGATCAGGACGCTCCCGTGAGCGGAGCCGAACTGGAGGCATCGGGACCGCAGGATGTTGCCGCCTCGGCAACCACGACCGGGCAGGGAGCGGCGGATGTGGTCATTCCCCTGGACGAAGACTTGCCCGCCGGCCCGTACCAGGTCTCGGTACGGTTCGCCGGCTCCCCGCTCTACCTGCCTGCCGAGACCGCCGCTCCGCTGGAGGTCCTGTCGCCTGCAGCCTGGTGGCCCTACGCGGTGGCCGGCGGCGCAGCGCTTGCCGCTGGATGCGCTATAATCGTGTGGCTTTGGCTGCGCCGGCGGTCCAACGCCGTGCTCACAATGGAGCCGGCCGGCGCTGCAGAGGGATCGCTTGAAGAGCATCGCAAGCAAGCAATCATGCGCGTGACGTTCCCAGACATCGTCTCGCCGTTTCCGCCAGTCTGGGGCGTGGGCGAAGCGCTGACCGTTGAAGCCGCCGTCTCGGAAGCGGAGTCCGGCGCTCCACTTCAGGGATCCTCGCTCACGGTTGGCGGGCATGAGAGCCAGCCCTTTCAGACTGATGCAGCAGGATTGGCGCGCTTCCGCGTTCGATACAACGCCAAGGGGCAGCAGACGGTCGCGGCAAGCTTTCCTGGAGACCCCATGCATCTTCCTGCGTCAGGAGCGCAGAGCATCCGGATCGTTGACTACCGGGAGGAGATTGTAGCCCTGTTCAAGACCATCTTGCAGTGGGCCAGGGCCGCAGGCGTGAACGCTCCAGAAGACTCCACACCCAGGGAGATTGAGGCAAACGTCGCGGCCAAGCTGCCCACCGTGGACTCCGAAGCCCTTGGCGCAGTGGTGCGCAGCTTTGAAGAGGCGGACTACAGCTTGCACCCCATGACGCGAAAGCAGTACGAGCGCATGTACCTGGCCTGCAATTCACTGACAACGCTCCCTGTTGCGGAGCCTCGATGACAAGAGTTCGCCTGGTCCTCTCCCTGCTCCTGAAGGTCGGCCCATGGCTGGCCGCCGCCGCGGTGGCATGGTATGGCCTCTCCCCTGGCGGCTACTTGGCCCGGTCCCTGCTCTTGGACATTCACGCAGCCCTCGTTCCGCTGGGCATCGTCATCGCTGGGGCCATCGCCGTCATAGTCGCGCGCGCTCTTACGCCTGTGGCGTGGCGCGAGTATGCGGCCGTCGCGCTTGTGGGCCTGGCGCAGGCTGCAATGGCGTACGCAGCGCTTTCTGCGTTGCCCGCAGCCCTGCGCGACGTGGCCAAAGAGGCCAGGTACGTCCCCCTTGTAGCGCAGGTGGAGGACGGAGCGCTCCTTCTCGCGCGGCTTGCCCTGCCCGCAGCCTTCCTTGCGACGGTCTTTGCCGCCTACCGGCTGGCGGTCACGTGGGGCGAGCAGATGGGCAAGGTCACGTACCTTCCGGCGCTGGCGACAGCCACTGCCGTCGTGTGCGGCGCGTGGGCGCTCTTGGCGCTGCGATACCTGGGGCCTCTGTGGTGGCCGCTGCCCCAGCTTGGCCTCGTCATCCTGGGTGGGGCGCTGTTCCTCGCAGCGGCAATGCTTGCCACCTACTGGCGGCGCGCCGCCAACCCATTTCTCGCCGCACTTGGGGATTGGGCGACAACGGGCCATCTCCACGCCTTTCTTGCGGGCGCGCTGCTGCTTTTCTACGTCGCACTGGTGCGGCCGGCCCTCTACGGCCACCTGCGGTACGCCGCAGCCCTCGAATGGGTGGGGGTCGGCCTTGTCCTGCTGGCCGTGTATCGCACAGTCATAGGTTTCCTGAACCAGACGTACCTCACCGTAGAAGAGGAAGCGCACTGGGCCCGCTGGGTCAACCATCACCAGTCCGTCACTAACATGGACAACGCAGACCTCCAGGACGCCGCCCGCTTTCAACGGGCCTTTGTAGAGCTGGGTCTCAAAGAGCCGCTCCTGGTGTACGTCGTCTCGATCATGGCGATGAACGAAGTGCCCCAGCAACGCATTGCGGGGATCATACGCCCGATTGTCCAGCATCAGGACCGCCGCAGCGGCTGGCTGCTGTTCCCCTGGCTGCGGGACCGCATAGACCGGCGGAACAGCGCTGCGCGAGATGAGCTGCTGCAAGAGGTGATGGGCGCGGTCCGGCAGCAAATGGACTCCGCGGGGATACGGCGTCCCAGTATGCTAACGGCATCGCAGGAAACGGAGACGAGGCGTGCTGCCACACCAGCTTGAGACCTGCCAGAGACAATGCCAGGCCATCCTGGACCAGGTGTCGTCCGTATTCGTGGGGAACCGGCCGGTGGTCCGGAAAATGCTGGCGGCGGCGCTGGCAAATAGCCACGTCCTCTTCGAGGACTACCCTGGCCTGGGGAAGACCCTCCTGGCCAAGGTGTTCGGCAAAGCTCTGGACTGCCAGTACACCAGGATCCAGTTCACGCCGGACCTCTTACCTGCCGACGTCATCGGCACGAAGGTCTGGCGGCAGACCGACGGCGAGTTTTTTCTGGTGAAAGGACCCATCTTCACCAACGTGCTTCTGGCAGACGAAATCAACCGCGCGCCGCCAAAGACGCAGTCGGCGCTGCTTGAAGCAATGGAGGAGCGCCAGCTTACCATTGACGGCGAGACGCACACACTTGAGCAGCCTTTTGTGGTGCTGGCGACTCAAAACCCCATCGAGCAGGAAGGAACGTACCCCTTGCCCGAAGCTCAGATGGACCGCTTTGCCCTGCGCCTTTCCACCGGCTACGCCAGCACGGCTCAGGAGGAGAGCCAGATTCTGCAGCGGCGCATCCAGTGGCAGCAGGACGACCCTTCCGACCACCTGGCTCCCGTCATGAGCAGGGAGACGTTCCGCGCCCTTCAGCAAATCCTTGAGCGCATGGTCTACGTGGACCCCGCCATCCTGGAGTACGTCAGCGTCATCGTCAGGGGGACGCGCACCCACCCCAAGGTAGAGGTCGGCGCCAGCCCCAGGGGAGGACTGGCCATCCTGAAGGTCGCACGGGCCGGCGCCCTCATGGAGGGGAGGGACTTCGTTACCCCCGACGACGTGAAGTTCATCGCAAGGGACGCTCTTGCGCACCGGATTATCCTCAGGGTGGAGGAGGCCCTGGAAGGCGTGCACGAAGGCCAGGTGGTGGACGAAGTCATCGCCCAGACGCCGGTACCCAAAGACGTGCGAGCGCGCCCGACGTGAGGCCGCCGCTACGGTCCCGCCGCGTTGTGCTCTACTCGGGCGTTGCCCTGGCCCTCCTTGCCGGCGGCGCGACGCTGGGCAGCGTGTCCCTGGCGCTGGTCAGCCTTGCCCCCTTCTGTCTGGCGGCCATGGCCTGGGTGCTCCGCCTGCCCGCCTCGGTCCAGGTGGAACGCTCCCCCCTCCGGCAGGTGTACCGCGTCGGAGATGAGATCACAGTGGAGTGGGACATCACCGTCACGGAAGGCGTGGGGATCATCGTCCTCACCGAGACGGCGCATCCCGCCGCTCTTGCCCTGGTGCAGGGAAAGACGCTCCGCGTCTTCTGGAAGGGCCTGAAGCCGCTCAGCAAACGCGTCAGCTACACCCTCGGGTGCACCAAACGGGGCGTCTACACCTTCCCCGAGACCAGATGGTCGGCGCTGGACGTCTTTGGCTTCCAGGACCAGGTATCCGGCGGCCTGGGCAACGCCTTTGAGTACCGCGTGTTGCCCCGGACCATGGCGGTGCGGCGCGTCAAGCACCTCCGCTCGCAATCCGCAACTCCTATTCCGGTCTTGGACCGCGCCAGGCTCGGCGTGACCACCACCGATTTCCGGGAGCTGCGCGAATACCACTACGGCGATCAGCTCAGCGCCATCAACTGGAAGGCCACGGCGCGCCAGGGATGGCGGCCCAACGCCTCTCCCCTGGTCAACGAGTACGAGGTGGAAGGCAAGAAAGCCGTCTGGCTCTTCCTGGACGCCAAACTCTCCATGCAGGTGGGCACTTCCATCGAGAATCCCATGGAGCGGGGCATAGACGCAGTCAGCAGCGTGGGGCGCTTTTTCCTCCAGCGGGGCTACAGGGTGGGCGCGTACTTCTACGGCGCAAAGAAGGCCGGCTTGCTTCTGCCCGAGGTTGGCATGCAGCAGTACGTCCGGCTCAGCCGCGCTTTGAGCGAGGTGGAAAGCGCTTCCAAGGGCCAGGACCTCATGGAAGCAGTGATGCAGTGCCGCCAGCACCTGCTTATCCACCACCCGTTGAGCATCATCGTCACCAGATTGGATACGGACCAGTCACGGAGGCTTGCCGAAGGCATCCGAAGGCTGTCTGTCATGTCGTCTAGCGGCCGCTTCCGGATGCCCATCCTTGTCATCAGCGTGCATGGGTACTTCTTTGCTGAACCGCAAGACAGCGTCGAAGAAAGCGCCGTCACCCTGGTGTCCTACCGGACGCGGGCGGTCGTCCGGTCCCTGCGCAGGTACGGCGCGCGGATCCTGGAATGGGACCCGTCCAAGGAGAGCATCGGGCAGCTTTTCCTGCGGCAGGTGAAGGTCCCATGAGCCGGAATGTTTGGCCCCTTTCATTGTCCGCGCTCTTCATGACGATGGCGCTTGGGGCGTGTGGCTTTTTCCTGGCGAACCGCTTCCTGGCGGTGAACCTTCCTCCAGGCGCGCAGGCCATGAGTCTCTTCGGCGTTGCCTATGTTCAGCTTTTCCATGCAGCGCTGGCGGTGGCTCTGGCGGGCCTATCGCTGTTCGTCTCCTTCGGCGCAGGGCCCTCCGTCTCTACGATGTACCGGGCTTTCGCCGCAACTATCATCGTGCTTACCGCTCCATCCTTCCTTGCTCAGTCTTCCTTCCCCTGGCCTGCCGTCGTGAGCCAGGACATCCGGCTTACGCCAGGCACCTCCAGCGCCGCGCTTCTGGGCGCCGGAGCCGCAGAGGTGGCCCTCGCAGCCGCCGGCTATGCCCTGGTCGAGGCCCGCCTGATCCTTCACGGGCTGGAGACCCGTGGCGCAGACCCCGGCGACCTCCTGGCCTCCCAGCGGGGACTCATCGGGCTTCAGGGAGGCATGCTGGCCATCCTGTCAGCCATCGTCGGCCTGGGCGCAGGCATAGCTTTCTTGACGAGAGCAGGCTTCAGCGCTCTTGGAAACGGTCACGCGACGTTCCCCTTGCTTCTCTTCCTCGCCCCCTTCGTTGCCTTGCTTCTTGCGATGGCCCTCCTCTTTGGCCGGCGGCATGATCCCGCGGGCACTCTGTAGAGGCTACCTCTCAATAGGACTGGTCCACGCGAAGCGCCTAGCGCCGGCGAAAAAATATGCCGCCTCGTCGGCTCGAGGCGGCATATCCATGACAGCGGGCGCGTGGGCTGTTCCGCGCCACCGCTAGAACGTGGTGATGGTGATGACCCCAGAAGTCATGATCACGACGTTGTCCAGGGTTCTGACAACGATCCTTACCGAGTGCGTACCGGGCGACGTGAAAACAGGCCGCGCGTTGCCTGATCCTGCCCCGTCAGTGCCCACCCTGATCGTTCCGAGCAGGTTCTGGGCAGTCCCTTCAACCATGACCACCAGATAGACGCCCGGCGGGCCCCCTTGGATGCCCAGGTTTACTTCAGGCTCGAAGGTCAGGCTCGTTCCCACGGTGACCCCCAAGTTGTACTCTGTTGACGCTATCGCAATTCTCTTTTCGGCTGCGTTTGCAATGCTCCCGGCAGCAGCCAACGCGCCAAGCGTCATCAACAGCGTCGTGGTCAACAAGACCCCCAACACCCTCCTTCGCTTCCACATGCTGCACCTCCTTCAGAAAAAACCCTAGCAGACATTGGGGACACAAGTCATGAGCACAGCTTCCCAGACTGCACCGCCAAGAAGGTCTAGCTTCCTCTGGACAATTGGGCCAGCGTAGGAGGGCCAGTCACCCGCGCGGGTCAGCCGGCGGGAGCCAGCCCATCCCGCAAGGCCGGCCCCCCTCATGGCGTCATGCTGCGGGAGGAAGGCGCCGGCGCCCCTCTCTGGGTAGGGAGGCTAGGGTGTAGTCACGATGGCGGATGGTACCCAGAGAGAGGTGTGCTATGGACGTGAAGAGACGCGTGTGGATGGGGAAGCGGCGGACGTGGGTCGCCGCTGTGGGAGCTGCCATTATCCTTCCTACTCTTCTTCTCCTGATTCTGGCGTCTTCGGCTGGCGCTGCAATGATGGAGACGCGCAGCTTCTCGGTCACGGGCCTGCGCGTCCCATTGAGGAACGTGGTAAGTGGGACCATTACCGTCAACTCGTACCCGGAGTGGGGCTATGACCGCATAGATGTCCAGATTGATGGCATCAACATGCAGGCTCAAGCCCAGTACACGTTGACTATCAGGAGTGGGAAAGAGACGGCAGCGATCAATTTCACGGCGGACGACGCTGGAATCTCCGGGTCCATGCTCTCGTGGACGATGGGAACAAACATGGGGTCCAGCACGAGCAGTTGGACGGGGGCCAATCTGAAGGGCGCCACCTTCAAGGTATGCGGTCCATTGTTCCCTTCAGCAGGGTGCTGAAAGACCGGCTTTGGCCATCCCCCTAGCCCCCCTCTTTCCGAGGCAGGGAAGAAAAAGGTGGTGCTCGCCAGTGGCGAGCACCACCTTTCCGTGTGTTCAACGTGATCCATGAGCTTAGCCCGATAATACGGGAGTTACCTCTTCTTGCCCGTCAGAGGTCGTTTGTTCCCACCTACCCTCCTTTGCACGAAGGCAATTGTCGGGCAAGACTCACTCCGTGCCGGAGGCTCTTCCCCTACCGCAGTCAGCTCGGCGACATCAACGCCAGGACCACGGCGCGCCTCGGGAGGGCAGTCGAACTCTTATGTCCTTTTTCACATGAAAAGCAACTATTTTTCGGGATGCCAGGTGGCCCAGGGAGGCGTAGGATAAGGGGCCAACCTGACATGGGAGGTTCTTCCTATGGCGATGCGATTGGTCGTGGGTGCGCGGAAGCGGCAGTGGTGGATGGCGATCGCCGCCGCAGTGGGCTTCTCCGCTCTGCTCTTCCTGGTCCTGGCGCCCATCGCCGACGCGGCGATGATGGAGACTCGCAGCTTCTCCATCACCGGCACCCGCGCCCCACCAAGAAACGTGGTCAGCGGCGCCATTACGGTGAACGACTATCCTGAGTTCGGCTACGGGCGTATCGACATTCAGATTGACGGCGTCAATCTGAACACCCAGGCGCAATACACGCTGAGCATCAAGAGCGGGACCGAGACGGCGACGATCAACTTCACCGCTGACAACGCCGGCATAGCCTGGTCTATGCTCTCTTGGACCGTGGGCGCCGGCATGGGCTCCAGCATGAGCAACTGGAGCGCCGCCAACCTGAGCAAGGCGACGTTCCGCGTCTGCGGCCCGCTCTTCCCTCTAGCAGGGTGCTGAAAAACTCCTTTTGCCCATTACCCGGCCCCTCCTTCCGGCGCCCCTGAGCGGGGAAGGAGAAGGGCTGTGCGGGGAGATGCGCTCCAGAGACGGCGCTTCCCTCACTCGCTTCCGCCGCTCCCCTCCACCTGAGCGGCGGAAGCGGTGTGTCCCACATGGTCTGCCTTCCCCTCCTTGACTTCAAAACGCCCTCGAGCGTCGCGGCCGCTCCCGCTATACGAGTGGGTAAAGAGGCCGTGTAGGACTGGCCGCTTTCCCTACTCAAATGCTGCTATTCTTGCTGATGTTCTTCCCCAGGCCCCAGACTATCCTGAACATACGGTGGTTGTGCCGTAGTTGGGTGTTGTATCAGGAGGCAGGAGGTCTGTTATGTCTTTGAAGAGACCGTCTTGGAGAGCCGTTGTTGCCGTTGCAGTCCTTCCAGCGCTTCTACTCATGACTCTGGCGGCCACCGCCAGCGCTGCAGTCATGGAGTCTCGCAGCTTTTCAATCACCGGGGTCCGGGTCCCCCTGAGAAACGTGGTCAGCGGCACGATAGTCGCCAACAACTACCCGGAGTGGGGTTACGGCCGCATTGATATCCAGATTGACGGCATCAACATGAACGCTCAGGCGCAGTACAGCCTCGTCATTCGTAGCGGCAACGAATCGGCCACGATCAACTTCACCGCCGACGATGCCGGCGTCGCCTGGTCCATGGTGTCCTGGACCGTGGGAACAGGCATGCTGTCAGACATGAGCAACTGGAGCGGCGCCAACCTGAGCAAGGCGACGTTCCGCGTCTGCGGGCCGCTCTTCCCTCTGGCGGGGTGCTGAAAAACTCCTTTGCCCATTAGCCGGACGCCTCCTTCCGCGCTCAGGGGCGCCGGAACGAGAAAGGCTGTGCGGCGGAATGCGCTCCAGAGCTTCCCCTCACGCTTCGGAGAGGGGAAGGATATGAGGATTACATCGCCTGGGCGTGCGCCTGTCGTGTTGCTCGCCATGCCTGGCGATTGTCCTGGCGTGTGGCGGGGGCGGTGCGCCGGCCCCTACCCAGCCTCGGGCCGAGCCCACCGCCACCGCCACGGCTCCCGCCGTCACGCCGACAACTGCCGCCGCGCCCGCGCCGGCCCTCTCCTTTCCCGACACGTTTCCGCCTGGGACGTCGCTCCGCATCGTCCGGTGGAGCCACTTCGTCCCGCGCTACGACAAGTGGTTTGACCAGTACGCCGCCGTTGGTAAGCGCCGCGAAGGATCCCCGCCATGAAACAGCCTCCAGACGACAAAGTCCGCAAGAGCGGGAGAACGCTTGTCCTCTTTGCAGCCGTCTTCTCCACAGTGACTGTAGCGGTCGTCATCATGCTCAACGCCTTCGACCACGCTCCTTCGCTTGAGGCGTTCCACGACCCTGCGCGCAAGGTGATCTTGATCAGCGGGCTTTCCAGCCAAAGCAACGACCCCTATGGGAGCTTTGCGGACACTATCGATGCGTCCACGGGCATTGCACCCGTCCGCTTACGCCCGGTCGACTTCCTGGGGTTCAGCTACAGCGGCGAATACGACGGCCTGGGAGACCCCGATGCGATTCTCCTACCCTTTTTCGGCCCAGAGGACACGTGCGCGGGGATACAAAGCGCGGCGGATTCACTTCAAGACATCGTTGGCGCATACGAGGATGTCACCTTTGACATCATTGGCTACAGCCTTGGCGGCGTGGTCGCCGCGTACTACGCTGCCACCAGGCCTCCGGCAGAGCTGAGGCGGATCCATTCGATCATCACCCTGGACAGCCCCCTGCAAGGCAAGAACAGGTTCGAAACGTGGATGGCAGACCTTTGGACATGCGACGAGGACAAGCAGTCCTTTCTTGACCTGCACCCTGATTCGGACGTGATGACCGCAATCCATGCCGGAGGAGTCGGTTTACGGGTCAACCTGTTTGTGACTGTAGGCAACAGCATGGACGTCATCGTTTCCGATGGGGAAGCGGAGCTGGCCGGCGCACTGCATTTCTCTATTGCCGCTGACTGCGATGATGACATCTTCAACCATGGCTGTGTGCTCCAGAGCCCGGAAGCCGTACGGCTTGCCAGCGGCATCGTCAACCAGCCGGGGCAGGTTGAGACGCCCACCAGGACGCCAACGCCCACGCCAACCCGCACTGCAACGCCCACCCGCACGCCGACGCCGAGGGCCACTCGGACCGCTACGCCGACGCCGACCCGGACCCCACGCGCTATGCCCACGCGAACCGCTACCCCTACTCCCACGCCGAGAGCCACGCGGACTGCTACGCCGACGCCTACGCGGACCCCACGCGCTACGCCCACCAGGACCGCTACGCCTACTCCGACGCCGACGCCGAGAGCCACGCGGACCGCCACGCCGACGCCTACGCGGACGGCGCGGCCTACGCCTACCAGGACGCGAGAGCCGAGGGCAACGCCTACGCCTACCAGAGAGCGAGAGCCGAGGGCAACGCCTACGCCTACCAGGACGCGAGAGCCGAGGGCAACGCCTACGCCCACCAGAGAGCGAGAGCCGAGGGCAACGCCTACGCCCACCAGAGAGCGAGAGCCGAGGGCAACGCCTACGCCTACCAGAGAGCGAGAGCCGAGGGCAACGCCTACGCCCACCAGAGAGCGAGAGCCCGAGCCCACCAGGACGCCGCGGCCCACGCCAAAGAAAGGCGAGTGACATCTGAAGAGCGTAAAGGGGTGACTCCAAGACGAGGAGACCCGGGGACGGGCGAGGCGCTGCCTCGCCCGTACGTTTTCCTGCCGGCCCTGGAAGGACCGAAAGGCCCTGCGAATCGCCTGTTGGCAGGACACTGGAATACGGCTATCATAGTGCGCATCAAAAGCCGCGTTCCTTTTCGCGGCCACCGTCCCTGGCGCCAAAGCGACAAGATCGGGGGCAGCCATGACCACAACGGTGGAGCCGAACTTCCTGACCCCGGAGGTGCTTTCCTACATTGGCCGCGAAAGCGCCGATGTTCCCTGTCCAGAGCGGCTTGACCGTTCAACTCTGCGCCGCTACGCGCAGGCCACCCACGACACAAACCCCCTCTACTCCGACGAGGCGTTCGCCCGGGGGAGCAGGTACGGGGAGTTGATTGCGCCCCCCTTCTACGTGGCCAGGGGCTTCCCACCTCCGTTGGGGCAACCTCCCCAGGACTACAACGAGCCAACCACGGTGGACGAAGACCCCACGAGCACGCGGGTGATCATCCCCGGTTGCCCGCGCCTGCTGAACGGTGGCTTTCAGGTCGAGTGGTTCCGCCCCGTGTACCTGGGCGACCAGTTGTACGTCCGCACCAGGGTTGCGAACATCGAGCAGAAGAAGGGCCGCGCCGGGCCGTTCGTTGTTGTCACCACGCAGCGCATACTCCGCAACCAGGATAGCGAAGTAGTCGCCGTGGCGACCCAGACAGCCATCCGCATGCCGTAGCCGTTCCCCAGAAGGCAAAGCCATGACGCAAAAGCAAACGTACTTCGAGGACATTGCCGAAGGCACAGAGCTGCCGTCCAAGAGTTGGGGGCCGCTGGACACCGTGGACATCGTCCGGTTCGGCTCGGCCATAGACAACTATGGCAAGCTGCACCAGGACTACTACTGGTGCGTGGACAACGGCTTCTCCGGCGGAGTGCTGATCAACGGCCCCATGAAGCAGGCGCTGCTGGCATCCTGGCTCGATGGCATTGCAGGCGAGGCGGGCTTTCTGAAGAAGATGAGCATCCAGCACCGGGGCATGGACTACGCTGACGGACGGGTGCTGACCGCTATGGGGAAAGTGACGGGCACGCGGGAGGAGGACGGACTGGGCTACGTGGAGTGCGAGATACGCTTGGAAAACAGCCAGGGTCAGATAACGTGCCCCGGCACAGCCACCCTTATCTTGCCGAAAAGAGGAGGCGGCGCTGTACCCACGGAGTACGAAGCGCCAAGCCGGTATTCGGAGATCATCGGCCGCATCATGGGGACGAGGAGCCAGGCATGACCACTACACGCTTGGTCACTAACGAGGTCAAGAAGATGATCGGCCTGGTGGGCGAGCCTTACACGTGGCCGGAGCCGCTGGACCGCTCGGCAATCCGCCGTTTTGTCCAGGCCACCTACGAGCAAAAGCCCCAGTACGCCGACCCCAGCTACGCAGCGGACTCCGCAGGACTTTGCGCTCCGCCGGCCTATGTCATACGCCCGCCCTTCGGCTTCTGGGACAAAGGCATGTTGGGGGAAGCCGCCATTCCGGAGGTGCACATCCCCGGGACCACGCGCACGGTCAACGGCGGCAACGAGTGCGAGTGGTTCCGCCCCGTCAGGGAGGGAGACACCATCACCCAGCAGGCGCGCATCGCCGACATCTACGAGCGCATCGGACGCGGCGGCCCTTTTGCGGCCATCATTGCGGAGACGGTGTTCACCAACCAGCGCGGCGAGCTAGTTGCCGTCTCCCGCCAGACAACGATACGGCTGACGTAGGGACAAGTCTCCTCTCCCCTTGCGGGAGAGGATTGAGGATTAAGGTGAGGGGAACCCCATGGCGCAGCAAATCTACTTTGAGGACATTCACCCAGGCGATCAGATACCGCCACTGGGCCCACAGGTATGGGACACGCCGGACATCGTCCGCTTCAGCTCTGCCGTAGAGAACTACGAGCACCTGCACCAGGACCGCAAGTGGGCGCGAGAGCATGGCTTTCCCGACACGCTCATCAACGGCCCCATCAAGAACTCGATGCTGTCCATCATGCTAACGAACTGGATTGGGCCAGGCGGTTTCCTCAGAAAGCTCACGTGCCGGCACGCGGGCATGGATGTGCCGATGAACGCCCTCACCGCCACAGGCGTCGTGCGTGGCTGCACAGTGGGCAGCGACGGCCTCGGCTACGTGGACTGCGACGTGCAGGTGACCAACCAGAAAGGCGTGGCGACGTGCATCGGCAGCGCCGTGGCCGTGCTGCCCCGCCGCAACGGGCCTGGCATCCCCCTGTCCTTTGCAGTGCCGGAGGACCTGTTGAGCCTTCCCTCCGTGCATCCAGCCACGTAGCGCGCCGGTTTCCGGCGGATGGGCTTGGGACCGCTATTCGCTTGCCAACTCTGTGAGCATGCTCTATCCTAGTCCCTCGATTGCTGGCCTATACCAGGCGGCGTTCGTTCTCTGTCATTGGCGTGCGATACGGCGTTTCGTTGTGCGCCAGCATACCATCGCCTGATTTCGCTGCTGATCCCGCTCTTCCCATTTCATGACAAAGTGAGAAGGGGCTGAAAGCGCTGCGGGGCTGGTGGTTTCGTTCCCTCTAGCACCAAGTAGCCAGCTGGAGTGAGGGTCGCATGGCGGAACACAACAGGGCTTCGGCACTGGGAGACATCCGTGTCCTGGACCTGAGCACGCACGTGGCAGGCCCCTACTGCACCAAGCTCCTCGCCGGCTTCGGGGCCGATGTCATTAAGGTCGAGCCGCCAACCGGCGACCCTGCACGGCGTATCGCTCCCTTCTTTCACGACGTGCCTGCAACCGAGGGATCTCTCCTCTACCTCTACCTCAACACCAACAAGCGGTCTGTGACGCTGGACATCGCGCAGGTATCCGGCCGAGATATCCTGCGAGAGCTTGTGACCTGGGCCGACGTTGTGGTCGAGAGCTTTAGGCCGGGGACGCTGGACGCTCTGGGCATTGGCTACAAAGACCTTGCCGCACTGAAGCCCGGCATCGTCATGGTGTCGGTGACCCCCTTCGGCCAGACCGGACCGTACAGCGGCTACAAGGGCAGCGAGATCGTCGAGTCCGGTCTGGGCGGCTTTATGTACACCTACGGCCCGTACGACCGCGCCCCGCTGATGCACGGCGGCCACCAGGTGCAGTACCATTGCGGCGCCAACGCCGCGACGGCGACGATGGTGGCCCTTTTCCATCAGCGGGCGATGGGCGAAGGCCAGCACGTGGACGTGTCCCACATCGAGACCCAGGCCGCCACCAACAGGGACACCACATCGCTCTACGGCTACATGGGGGCAATCCGGAGGCGCGCCCCCAAAGAGGACCCGGCCACCGCAGACATGGGCGGCATCGTTCCGTCCAGGGACGGCTATTTCATCGGCGGCGAGGGCGGCATCCCACGGTCCATGCAGCGGGGCCTGGACTGGGAAGAGCTTGTGGGGTTCTTCGGCAGGGAGGACCTCCGCCAGTTCGCCGGCGAAGAGGCCCGGCAGAGCCGCCGCAAGGAGCTGCTGGGCATCATCCGGGAAGAGTACGCCAAACGCTCCAAGTACGAGCTGGTGGAGAGCGCCCAGCAGCGGCACTACATGTTCGGCCCGGTGGAGACCCCTGCGGACGTTGTCCACAGCCCGCAGATGGCCGCACGCGGCTTCTTCACCACAGCCGAACATCCCACTACGGGCCCGGTGCAGTTCCCCGGCAGGCCCTTTGTCATGTCGGAAACGCCCTGGCAGCTCCGGCGGCGCGCCCCTCTCCTCGGCGAGCACAACGCCGAGGTCTACGGCGGCATGCTGGGCCGGTCCGCGGAAGAACTGGTGCTGTTGCGGGAGCAGCGTGCAATCTGAACAGACCCTAGTTCCCCGCGCCACAATGCTGGCGACGGGTCACTGCCGCGGCCCTGCGGCAGACACTCGTCGTAAGAGATTCTTCGCGAGGCGGAGCGTAGTTGGGAGCGAAAGTCGTTTGACTTCTCGCCCTAGAATGACAAGACGTGGTGAAGCCATGAGCAAGCTGCCAATGGAAGGCATACGCATCCTGGAGTTCGGACAGCTCCTTGCCGTGCCCCATGCCACCAAGCTCCTCTGCGACATGGGCGCGGCGGTCATCAAGGTGGAGACAACGGTGCGGCTCAACGCGCACCGGTCCTCCAGCTTTCTGGACAATGAGCCGGGCCAGCAGTTCTGGAATCGCGCCGCCAACTACAACGACCAGAACCGCAACAAGCTGGAGATCACGCTGGACCTGACCAAGCCGGAGGGACGCAAGGCTGCCCAAGAGCTTGCCATGATCAGCGACATCGTGTGCGAGAACTTCACCTCCCGGGTCATGCGCAACTTCGGCCTGGACTATGACTCGCTGAGCAAGCTGAAGCCGGATATCATCATGCTCTCCTCCACCGGCTACGGCCACACAGGCCCCTGGGCCGGCTACAGCGCGGCCGGCAGCACCACCGAGGCCGCGTCGGGCCTGCTGTGGATCACCGGCTACCCGGACCGGCTGCCGCGCCTGCCCAGCATCCCCTACACCGACTTCGTCGGCGCGCAACACGGCGCGTTCGCCATCATGGCCGCGCTCCATTACCGGCAACTCACCGGCAAAGGCCAGCTCATTGACCTCTCCCAGTCTGAGACCGCCAGCGCCCAGATCGGCGAGGTGCTGCTGGACTACATCGCCAACGGGCACTCCCAGGAGCGCACGGGCAACCGCCACCCGTACATGGCGCCCCACGGCTGCTACCCGTGCGCCGGCGACGACCAGTGGGTTGGCATAGCCGTCGGCACCGAAGAGGAATGGCAGGGCCTCTGCGCGGCCATGGACAAGCCGGACTGGTCCGCCGCGCCCCGGTTCGCCACACCCCTCTTGCGCCATCAGAACCAGGACGAGATGGACAGGCGCGTCAGCGCCTGGACATCCCAGCGGGACCACTATGAGGTCATGCGCCTGCTTCAGGAGCACGGTGTCCCCGCAGGAGCGGTGCTGACCAACAAAGAGCTCCTGCTCGACCCCCACTACAAGGCCAGGGAGTTCTTCCAGATCGTCGAGCATGCGCCGGAGTCGGGGATTGGACGGCGGCCCTACCCGGGCGTCGCGTGGCGGTTTTCCAAGACTCCAGGGTCCCTGAGGCATCCTGCGCCCTTGCTGGGCCAGGACAACGAGCGTATTCTTTCCGAGCTCCTGGGCAGGTCTGGCAAAGAGATCGAGGAGCTGGCAGCCGCAGGCGTCACCGGCAAGGCGCCGACCAGAGCCGCGCCGCCACGGGCGCCGTCGCTGGAGGCGCAGAAGAAGAGCGGGGCCATTACGGACTACGACCCGGACTACAAGGCAATCCTTGGCATCTGAACCATCAGGGTGTGAGGCACAAACATGGGACTACCGTTGGAAGGCATACGCGTCGTAGAGATGGGCCAGCTCCTGGCCGTCCCCTACCTGTGCAAGATTCTTGCTGATATGGGCGCAGAGATCTTTCGCTTCGAGTCGTGCACGCGGCTGGACCCCCACCGCACGACGGTCTTCTACGACAACGAAGCAGACGAGACCTTCTACAACAAGGCCGCCAACTTCCATGACCAGAACCGCAACAAGCTGGGCTTCACCCTGGACCTGGGAACCAAGGGCGGCCAGCGCATGTTCCGCGACCTCATCCGCATCAGCGACATCTTTTGCGAGAACTTCACGCCCCGGGTCATGGCGAACTTCAAGATGGAGTACAAAGACCTGCGCCAGATCAGGCCTGACATCATCATGCTCTCCTCCACGGGCTACGGCTACGACGGCCCCTGGGGCAACTACGGGGCAGTGGGGCCGACGGTTGAAGCGTCGTCGGGGCTGATGCACGTCTCCGGCTACCCTGAAGGGGCGCCGGTCTTGGCGGAGATTCCCTTCACCGACTTCGTCGGCGCGGAGCACGGCCTCTTTGCCGTCATGGCGGCTCTGCACTACCGCGCTCAAACGGGCAAAGGCCAGTTCATTGACCTCTCCCAGCAAGCCTCGCAAGTCGCCATCGCGCCTGAGCCCGTGCTGGACTACCTTGCCAACGGCCGGGAAGCGCTCAGCGGCGGCTCCACAGACCATCCTTACATGGCCCCCTACGGCGTGTTCCCCTGCCGGACCGAGCCGCAAACTACAGGCAAGGGCGAGGTGGACCGGTGGATCGCCATCGCCGTGGGCACGGACGCGCAGTGGCAGAGCCTTCTCAGGGTGATGGGCGACGAGCAGGCCGCCGCCGACCCCACCTTCGCTGATGCCGTTTCTCGCCGGCGGCATCGGAAGGAGCTCAACCAGCGCCTGGCGGAGTGGACGGGCCGCCAGGAGGCGTTCGACCTCATGAAGCGGCTGCAGGCTGAAGGCGTGCCCGCGGGCGTCGCCATCACCAACCGGGACATGCTGTTCAACCCGCACCTGCAGGAGCGCGGCTTCTTCCGCGTGATACGGCATCCGGAAGGCAGCGGCCTGCCGTCGGTGCTCCCGTACCCAGGCACGCCCTGGGTGCTTCATGGCGCGCCGCCTCTGCCCGCGCAGCCAGGGGCGTACCTGGGAGAGCACAACCGCCGGGTCATCGTGGACATCCTGGGATGGCCCGAAGGCGAGATGAAGTCGCTGGAAGAAGAGGGCGCCATAGGGTATGCGCCGGTCTCCTTCCCGCGCCCCAAACCAGTGGGCCTGGACGTGATGCTGCGGCAGGCGAGGATTGCCGGGTACGACACAGATTTCAAGGAGCGCGTGGCGAGGGAGTTCGAGGGGAAAGCACAAAGCAAGTAAGGGAACCCAAGCCTCTCATCTGTCGTAGGGGCGCAAGGCCTTGCGCCCCTACATCATGCCTGGGTCATGCGACAATCCTGGGCATTGCCACAGTTCGTGGTTCGACAGGCTCACCACGAACGGGACAACTAGGTCCGCTGTCACCTTGGGATCAGGTGCGCCGCCGAGGCCTTGAAGGATGCCGTGACCTCGGCTCCAGGGCCTAACTCCATCTCCTGCCCGGACTGGCGCGTCACCAGGGCCACCAGCGGGAACCCGCAGTCCACAACCACACGCCATTGCGAGCCGCGATCGTCTATGCGGCTGACGCATCCTCGCAGCCTGCTCCTGGCGCTGGACGGCCCCGCCGCCTCCGTCGCGGCCAGCGTGACATCCTCCGGCCTGACGCACAGCAGCACGGGACCACCGGCGCCGTGCCCGTTGACCACCTCCAGGACGCGATCGGAGACCTGCACCTGGGCCAGGTCGCCCTCCCGTCCCACAATCCTGCCAGGCAGCACGTTCTCCACGCCTATGAAACCGGCTACCTCTTCGCTGGCCGGGGAACGGAAGACCACCTCTGTGCGATCCACCTGGGCCAGCTTCCCATTGAGCATCACGCCGACGCGGCCAGCCAGCGCCAGCGCCTCGTCCCGCTCGTGGGTCACCATGACCACCGTCGTCTGGGATCCGGCCAGCGCAGCCTTGAAGTCCCTGGTGAGGGCATAGCGCGTGGGCATGTCCAGGGAGGCGAACGGCTCGTCCAGAAACAGGACCTCCGGCCCCACGGCAAAGGCCCTGGCCAGGCTCACCCGCTGCGCTTCGCCGCCGGACAGCGTACGGGCGGAGCGCCCGGCCAGGCGCCCAATGCCGAAGCGCTCTAGCCAGAGCGAGACCGTGTCTCTGGCTTCCTGGCCTTTGACGCCACGGAGCCTGAGACCCAGAGCCACGTTCTGGAAGACCGACGTGGACAGCAGCAGCGGGTCCTGAAACACCATTGCCATACGACGCCGGTACGGCAAGAGGTTGACGCCGTCGCCCAACGTCTCTCCATCGTATGCAATGGTCCCGGTCGTAGGCCGCAGCAGCAGCGCAAGCACCGTCAGCAGGGTGCTCTTGCCGGACCCGTTGGGGCCCAGAATGACCAGCGTCTCGCCCCGCTCCACCGCCAGGCTGGGAACATCAAGCACCTGCTTGCCGCCCAGGGTCACGGTGATGCCGGCAGCCTCAAGGAGCGGGGGTGTCATGATGGCCTGCCGCGCTGCTGCAGCATTGTGATGATGAAGCTGGCGCTATACACGAGCAGCAGCAGGATGACGCCTAGGGCGATGGCCAGGGCGAAGTCGCCTTTGCCGACCTCCATCACTGTAGCGGTGGTCAGCACCCTGGTCTGGCCCAGGATGTTGCCGCCCACCATCAGGGACGCCCCCACTTCGGAGATGACGGCGCCGAAGCCCGCCATGAGCGCCGCCAGAAGAGGCAGCCTGGCCTCTCGGAGCAACAGAAGGAGCATCTGCCAGCGGGACGCCCCCAGGGCCAGGACCTGGACTCGCAGCTTGGGGTTGAGCTGCTGGATGGCGGCCACGGTCAGCGCGGTGACGAGGGGGGCCGCCAGCAGGAACTGGGCGATGATCATCGCCTGGGGCGTGTAGAGGAGCCGCAGGCTGCCCAGCGGCCCGCTGCGCCACAGAACGATGGACACCAGCAGGCCCGCAACCACGGGGGGAAGGCCCATGCCCATGTTGACCAGGGCCAGCAGGGCGTTGCGCCCAGGGAAGCGGCTGAGGCCAAGGAAGACGCCCAGCGGCAGGCCGGCGGCCATGCTGAGCAACGTGGCCACGCCCGACACCTCCAGGGAGAGCAGCATGATGCGGTACGTCTCCCTGTCGCCGGTCGCCAGGAGCCGGAACGCCTGCTTAAGCCCTTCCCACAGCATGTCCATTGTTGTCTCCCGTTACCGCCACATGCTTGGTCTTCTGCCTCTTCGAGAGTTTGCCTATGCTTGCCTGGCGAGGTAGATCGTTCCCACCCGCCCGCCTAGGGCGTCCCGACCTGTCGGGACGCCCCTACAAGGACGGCCCCAGCGGCCCCCTGCAGGGAACGCGGTTCCCTCGCACCCTCCTTGGCATAAAGGCGATGCCTAGGCCTTCAGGCTGGGCGGAGAAGACCCAGCGATATCCCGCACGCCCTTCCGTAGGGGCGACGCATGCGTCGCCCCTACGGAAGACACTCCAGCCCCCGGCGAGGGCTGGCCGCCCTCTGCATACCAGCAGGTGCAAGCGCGTTCTCCTCAGCGCGTCGCGTCCGGCGTGAACAGCGGCTGGCCGAACTTCGCCAGGCCGAACTCGCTTATGACCTTTTGCGTTTGCGGCGACACCATGAAGCCGGCGAAGGCAATGGCTGCCACATTGTTGATGAGGCTGGACTTGTTCGGGTTGACGACGATGACGTGATAGACGTTGTACAACGCAGGGTCGCCTTCAAAGACGACGCCCAGCGCCAGCTTGTCCTTCAAGGCGAGGTAGGTCGCGCGGTCGCTGATGGTGTAGGCTGCTTTTTCGGTCGCCACATTCAGCGTCAGGCCCATGCCTTGCCCCGTCTCCTGGTACCAGCTCTGGCCCTTGGGCGTGATGCCCGCCGACTTCCACAGCTTCTTCTCCAACTGGTCTGTCCCGGAGTTGTCGCCCCTGCTCAGAAAGAGGCGTTGGGCGCCGGCAATACCGGCCAGCGCGCTGGATGCGGACGCAGATCCCTTCACATGCGCCGGATCGTCCTTGGGGCCGATCAGCACGAAATCGTTGTGCATGACGAGCCTGCGGTCAACGCCGTGGCCGTCGGCCATGAACTTCTCTTCCGAGTCGGGAGCGTGCACCAGGAGCACGTCGGCCTCACCCCGCTGGCCCAAGGCCATCGCCTGACCTGATCCCACGGCGATTGGCTTGACCTTGCAGCCCGATTGCTGCTCGAACATGGGAAGCAGCACGTCCAAGAGGCCGGAGTCCTGGGTGCTGGTGGTGGTGCCCAGTATCAAGTCGCCGCACGCTGGAACGGGAGTCGGCGACGGCGTGGCGCTGACAGAGGTGGAGGTTGGCGCCGGCGCGCTGCCGGCGGGGACGGGTGTTGCGGCTGGGCCGGCGCACGCGGCTGCCAAAAGAAGCGCCGCCGCTGAGATGAGGCCCACGAGCAATCTCGTCACTGCGTTCTCCCTTGGCAGGCCCATGCGTCTGGCCCGCGACTATCTAGTATAGACGGCGCGGTCAAGGAAGGTGCGACATGGTGTCTCACAATCTGACGGACCTCTCCGCCTTGACGCATCCCACTGGGCCGCCCGTCGTAGTGGGCGCGGTTCTTGCACCTCTTTGTGGTGGGACGAGTGCAGGGAGACCCTACGGGGGGTTGACGGCGAGATGTGTTCGTAGGGGCGCGGTCGCCGCGCCCGTTCGCCATGTGCAGGGTGATTGGTCTGCCATACAGGCGACGCGGGCAGGATAACCCTGCCCCTACCCATGCACGCACGACGCACGATGGATTCGCCGCTGCCCTATGTAAGAGAGGCGAGGTTCACCCATTTACGCAGACTATGGCTCAAATCCAAAACATCAATGGTTTTTATATTGACTCAGCCCAGCCCTGCGACTAACATGGCATGCATTAGTTCATGTGCATTGCCCAACCCTGCGCGTAAGGTCGCCAAACCGAACGATTATGGCCAAAACAGTTGCGAAAGCAAGTACTCACCCCCACACGCTCTTACCGAACACCGACAGCCAAGGGTTTTACGGCATCCGCCTGGAATCTATTGGAGGCCTTGGCGCCCACGTAGCAGGCCAGATCCTCGCCGAGACAGGCGTGCTGCGCATGGGCCTCAACGGCGCAAACTTTTCCTCCTACGGCTCGGAGAAAAAGGGCTCTCCAGTCAAGGCCTACATCCGCTTTTGCGCACCTGAACAGGACGTACGCACCAGCAGCCCCGTAGACAGGCCCCACGTTGTTGCCGTCTTCCACGAAGGCCTCGTCCGCACAGAACCCGTCGTCTCCGGCCTCCTGCCAGACGGCGTGATCATCGTCAACTCGGGCCATGCCGCCGACGCGGTATGGGAGCACCTTGGACGGCCCTCGGCGCGCCTCGGCATCGTGGACGCCCTGGCCATCGCAGTGGAAGAGAACTCCAGGGTCAACACGGTCATGCTGGGCGCGGTGGCAAGGGCCACCGGATTCATCAAACCGGAGGCCGTCAAGGACGTCATCAAGGCAACACTCGGCGAACGATACCCCCAGCTCCTGGCCAGTAACCTCCGCGCCTTCGACCGCGGCTTTGAAGGGCTAGCCTTGCAGGACTTCCGCGGCGCCGCAAACTCCGTCCCCCAGCGCTACGTCAAGCCGGCGCCGCCCTTCGGTTATCTGGACGCGCCCACGGGCGGTGTGGTGGTCAACCCTGGCAACTCGGTCTTGAAGGACCTTTCGGTCTCGCGCAACGGCTTCCTGCCCGCCTTCCACCGCGAGAAGTGCGTGGACTGCGCGGTCTGCGACCTGGTCTGTCCAGACTTCTGCTTCGCCTGGGCCAAGGAGCGCAAGGCCGACGGCAGCGAGGCGATCCGCCTCAAGGGTATTGACTACAAGTTCTGCAAGGGCTGCATGAAGTGCATTGACGCCTGCCCAACGCTTGCGCTCACCAGGGAGCGCGAAGAAGAGGGCTACGCTGAGGCGCACACCGTCGCCCTCTTCCCGCGTTTGGAAGCCTCTCGCAACGGGGCAAGTCGCCACTAGGCCGCACCGTAAGTCGTTCTAACAAATAGCTTCGCAGTTTTCCTGCGGAGCGCTTCACCCTCACCTTAATCCTCTCCCGTCAAGGGAGAGGAGAAATTACCTGCCCCCCACTTCAGCGGGGGCGCAGAAAGTCGGTAGCTCAGGAGACCACTGTATGCTCGTCACAGACCGCCAGGCAGGCCCCGCCGTCGCCGCTCAGTCCACCGATTTCAAGAGCGGAAATGAGATGGCGGCCCTGGCTGCCAACCACATCAACTTCCACGTGATGGGGTACTATCCCATCACGCCCTCCACAGAAATCGCCGAGTTCCTGGACGAGATGTACGCCCAGGGGGAGCACCAGGTCCGCATGATCGCGGCAGACGGCGAGCACGGCGGAGCAGGCATCTGCTACGGGGCCACCACCGGCGGCGGGCGCGTCTTCAACGCCACCAGCGCCAACGGCTTCCTGTACGCGCTGGAGCAGTTCCCCGTCCAGTCCGGCACGCGCTACCCCATGGTCCTGGACCTGGTCACCCGCTCCGTCAGCGGCCCGCTCGACATCCGCGGCGACCACTCGGACCTGTACTACTCGCTGAATACGGGCTGGATCGTCCTCCTGGCCCGCGACCCCCAGGCCGTGTACGACATGAACATCATGGCCGTCAAGCTGGGCGAGCTGGCCGGTGTGCGCCTGCCCGTCATCGTCGCATACGACGGCTTCTTCACCAGCCACCAGAAGCGCCGCGTCAGCTACTTCAACGACCGCGCGCCGGTGCAGGAGTTCATCGGTACGTTCCGTGTCCAGAACTCGACGGTAGACCCCAGGAACCCCATCACCGTCGGCCCGTACATGAACGACCCCGACCTTATCAACAACAAGTACCAGCTCAAGCTGGCCATGGACGCGGCGGCGCGGGCGCTGCCCGATCTCTTCGCCCAGTACGAAAAGCTCAGCGGCAGGCGCTACCCCGTGGTGGACACCTACCGCATGGAGGACGCCGACGCCGCCCTGGTCTTGCTGAACTCCGCCGCAGAGACGGCCAAGGACGTGGCCGACGAGCTCCGCAAACAGGGCAAGAAGGTGGGCGTCATCAGCCCCAACGTGCTGCGCCCCTTCCCTGCCGACGCCATCCGCGCCGCGCTGCAGCACACCGGCGCGGTGCTCATCGCCGAACGCGCCGACTCCTTCGGCGGGCACGGCAACGCCCTCACGCACGAGGTGAAGGCCGCGCTCAAGGACGACCCGGACAACAGGACGCTGTGCCTCAGCCGCATCTATGGCCTGGGCGGGAAGGACTTCCTCTACGAGGACGCGGAGGAGCTGTTCCAACTTGCACTGACCGCCGCGGACTCCGGCAAGGTCCAGGTGCCCTTCGACTACCACGGCGTGACGCCGGGCAATCCCTCCAACGGCGCGCCCGCCCGGGTGCTGCCCGCCTTCTCCAAAGAGGAGATGCGGCCCGGCCTGGTCAAGGTGGCAAAGGACGCGGCGTCGGGCAAGCTCCAGGTGCAGACACCGCCGCTGTGGAAGCTCGCCACCCGCTCCCGGGTGTTCGCCCCCGGCCACGGCGCGTGCCCCGGCTGCGGCATCTTTCCTGCTCTGGACCAGCTCTTCAAGGGCATGGAAGGCGACATCGTGGTGCTGTACCAGACCGGCTGCGCCATGGTGGTGACCACGGGATTCCCGTTCAGCGCCCATCGCGTCACGTACATCCACAACCTCTTCCAGAACGGGGCCGCAACGCTCTCAGGCCTGGTGGAGATGTTCGAGGAGCGCAAGGCGCGGGGCGAGATCCCCGCGGGCGAGGACATCACCTTCGTGATGATCACCGGCGACGTCGGCATGGACATCTGCATGGGCCCGACCATCGGCGCGGCGCTGCGCAACCACAACATGGTCATCATCGAGTACGACAACGAAGGCTACATGAACACCGGTAGCCAGCTCAGCTACACGACGCCCCTGGGCCACATGACCTCCACCAGCCACGTGGGCCAGGCCCAGAGCGGCAAGGCCTTCCACCACAAGGACACGCTGCAGATCATGGCCGCGTGCCATATCCCGTACGTCTTCTCCTCCGTCGAAGGCTACGCCGACGACCTGGTGCGGAAGGCGGCAAAGGCCCAGTGGTACGCCAAGAACAAGGGCCTGGCCTTTGGCAAGGTGCTTATCTCCTGCCCCCTGAACTGGCGCGCCCCCGACGAAGCGGGGACGGACATTGTGCAGGCGGCGGTGGACTGCAACTTCTTCCCGCTCTACGAGGTAGAGGAAGGCAAGACCACCATCACCTACGACCCGGAGGAAGTGGGACGCAAGGTCCCTGCGGCAAAGTGGCTGGGCATGATGGGCAAGACGCGGCACCTGACCACCCCCCAGTACAAGGAGCAGATGGACCGCTTTGAGGCTGAGGTAGAGCGCCGGTGGCGCAGGCTGAAGGCAATGCATCAGCACCCAGATTTGTAGGAGGAAGCCCGGTTCTTGTTTGAGCGGAAGAGGACGATTCACCTTCCCCTTTGATGGGGGAAGTTTGGAAGGGGGTGACCATCGAGTACGGGGAAACAGACAGGCTGTGCTCCACATGCCGACTTTGATTCGCACAACGGTCGTTTGGTCGAGACAGGAGATCCAGCAATGGCAACGACGCGATCCTCTCTCATGGTGCCTTTCGCCTCCGCAGTGGCCGCTGCAGGTGGTATGGCATACTTCGCCGCGTCGGGGAACGAAGTGGGGTTGGCCGTCGGGGCAGCCGGTCTCGTTACCGCGAGTGAGAAAACCGTGCGGCGAGTCTTGAGTAGGTTACCGCAGCCCAGATGGCCCTTACGAGGGGCCCAGCACTTGAAGGGGCGCGGCTGTCAGCAGATCTACGACCACAGGCAAGAGGCGATGCCTGACATAGTGCGGGCATTGTGGGCGGAACTCAATCGTGGACACGGACGGATCCTAATATGGGCGATTTCTGGCCGAGGTTTCTTGCACGACAACCCCATTTTGAACCCGCGGGACGATCTGCTGATCCCGCGCCACATGGGTGAACTCGCCGCCAAATTCAGGGGTGAGGTTGTCTTCCTGGTTCTTGACCCTGACTGTCCCGAAGCAAGAAGGAGGCAGAGTTTTGAAACCGGTATCCAGACGATTCCAGAAATCCGCATCTCAGTGGACAACTTCAAGACGTTCTTTGGCGAGAAGTCTAACGTGAGCATGGGGCTATACAAACTGCGACCTTGGCGTTTCGTGGTCATGACGGAGGCTGTAGCGTTTGTCGAGGATTATCTTTCCGCACCGCCCACTGGTTGGCCGGGCGGTTACTTCGGTGGCCTGTGCCCTGTGTATAGCTTTCCTGTTGGCACGGAGGGCTATAGGCAAGCCGAGGGCGAAGCGACTGATCTACTAAGAAGCGATGAGATCAGGTGGGTGAAAGTCGAGGCACCGAGCGTCGCATAGTCGCAGGGGGTGGACTAGCGGCTAAGAGCAGGGGCGGGTTCCTGAGCGCCCCCCACCTCAATCCTCCCCCGCAAGGGGGGAGGAAGGACAGAACAAGGACATACGCGTGGCAACGATACTGCACAAACGGAGCCTCACTCCCATTACCGCCCTCTTTGAGGTGGAAGCGCCGCTGATCGCGCGCAACGCCCAGCCGGGCCAGTTCGTCATGCTGCGCGTCAACGAGGCCGGCGAGCGCATCCCCGTCACCCTCACCGACTTCAACCGGATGGAGGGTACGGTCACCATCGTCATCCAGGCCGTGGGCAAGACCACGCGCATGGTCTGCGCGCTGAAACGGGGCGAGAACATCCTGGACTTCGTGGGCCCGCTGGGCCGGCCCGTGGGGCTGCCCACGCGAGGCCACGTGGCCTTGATGGGCGGCGGCTTCGGCGCGGGGGCTATCCTCACCATCGCCAAGGAGCTGACCGCCAGGGGCGTCGAGGTCTCCTCCATTGTCGGCGCGCGCAACCGCGACCTGATCATCCTGGACAGGGAAGTGGGCGCGCACAGCAAGCATCTGCACCTGTGCACCGACGACGGCTCGGCCGGCTTCCACGGGTTCGTCACCACACAGCTCGAGCAGCTTGTCCAGGGCGGCGTCCACTTCGACGAGGTCATCGCCATCGGCCCTGTGGCCATGATGCGGGCCGTGGCGGAGACGACGCGCCGCTTCGCCATCAAGACCCTGGTCTCTATGGACCCCATCATGGTGGACGGCACGGGCATGTGCGGCGCGTGCCGCCTGACCATAGACGGCGAGCTCAAGTTCGCCTGCGTGGATGGCCCGTTCTTCGACGCCCACAAAGTCAACTTCGCCGAGGCCATCGTCCGCTCCAAGACCTACGCGGAAGAGGAGCGGTCCGCCCTGGCCGCCGCAGCCGCTGGAGGATAAGCCCCATGCCAATGGTGCAGCTCAAGAAAACGCTTCTGCCTACCATGGACCCCCTCGAACGGCGAGACGGGTTCCAGGAGGTGTCGCTGGGCTACTCCGCGGCCCAGGCCTTGGCCGAGGCGCAACGCTGTCTCCTGTGCCAGGAGCCTGCGTGCGAGACCGGCTGTCCCGTGGGCGTGCCCATCCGGGACTTCATCAAGGCCATCGC
>JACQUI010000279.1 GCA_016210395.1 Chloroflexota bacterium
CCTCCATCCAGACCTTCTTTGGCGCGCAGCAACAGACAGGCTCCGGCTCCGGCGTCATTTTCCGTGAGGACGGCTACATCCTCACCAACAACCACGTTGTTGATGGCGCCAGCGACATTACGGTCACGCTCTTCGATAACCGCCAGTTCGATGGGACAGTTGTGGGGACCTTTCCCGACAACGATCTGGCCGTCATCAAGATCGAAGAAAAGGGGCTGCCAACCCTTCCTTTCCGCACCACTTCATCCTTGCGGGTTGGCGACTGGGTGGTCGCCATCGGCAATGCGGCCGGGCTGCCAGGCAAACCGACCGTGACGCTGGGCATCGTCAGCGCCGTTGACCGCAGCCTTCAGACAGGCGGCGCTCAGCTCAACGACTTGATCCAGACGGACGCCGTCATCAACCCGGGCAACAGCGGAGGCCCCCTTGTCAATCTGCAGGGAGAGGTGGTCGGCATCAACTCCGCCATCCTCCGGGGCAGCCAGATTGACGGCATCGGGTTCGCCATTAGCGCCGATACCGCCCGCCTGGTGGCCGATCAGCTTGTCCGCAACGGACGCGTCATCTGGCCGTTCATGGGCGTAGGACTTGACGACATAGACATCCCCACGGCGGCAGAGCGGAACCTCAGCGTCCGCGAAGGCGCGCTCATTAAGGAGGTGGAGCCTGGCAGCCCCGCGGCCCAGGCAGGCCTGCGCCTCAACGACGTCATCGTTGCCGTGGATGGCAAGACGGTCCCCAGCGTAAAAGCGCTGCTTCAGCTCCTGCGCGGCGAGTATAAGGTTGGACAGCGGGCAACGGTGGCAGTCATACGGGGCAATGACCGGAAGGAGTTCACGGTCACCCTGGGGGAGCGGCCGTAAAAGAGGCGTGCTAGGCGCTTGCCTCCACAAACTGCCAGTCGCTCAAAACACTGGCTACGAGAATACGCCCAGGCTACGTCAGGCCGTGTTGCGGTTCCTGCGGGGCCACCGCGTCCAGGAAACTCGCGCACGGACGATGGCCCCAACCAGCGGAGCGACCACTATCCACAGCGCCACCGTTGTCGCCACGGCCCGCAGATAGCCGATGGTCTTGATGCCCAGGTCCGGCGCCAGGATGCCCCAGAAGATCATGAGCAGCCACGAGCTGACGAATAGGCTCAGGCCCGTGGCTGGGATAACAAAGATCGCCCACATACGTACCTCTCTCAGGCAGGGCTGTGGTTGTTGCCCACTCACCTGTCTACCCATACTACCGTACGCGGACAGAAAGCAGTAGCCCAGACGTGCAGCCCCAGAGTGCAAATGGACGCCCTTGCCACGTCCGCGCACCCGCGCCTCTGCCTCCACATCCAATTCACAGAAGCCTTCCACAAGAAATGACTTCCTCCCCTTGTGGGGGAGGATTGAGTGGTGGGTGAGACCTTCCACAGGTGCAGCGTGCCTCCAGCCCCTTCAGACATCCGCGTCCTCGTCGTCGCCCGCGACCCATTGGCCCGCGCGGGCCTGGCTGCCATGCTCGCCCAGCAACCGGGGGTGATGGTTGAGGGCCAGGCAGCCGGCGACTTCGACCTGCGGCAAACGCTGGAGGGCCTCCACGCCGATGCGCTGGTGTGGGACCTGGGCTGGGACGCTGCCGATGCGACTGAGGCCGTGACCGATGCCCAGGAGCTCGGCATCCCTATTCTGGCGCTTGCGCCGGAGGAGGACCACGTGGCGGAGGCATGGGCAGCCGGCGCGCGGGGCCTGCTGCCCCGGGAGGCCGGCGCAGAAGTCATTGGGGCGGCGCTGCACGCCCTGGCCAGCGGGCTGGCGGTCGTTGCCGCGGAGTTCACGGCGCTCCTGTCGCCGCGCCACCGGCAGGCAGCGGCGCTGGCCGAGGAGCTGACGCCCCGGGAAGGCCAGGTGCTGCAGTTGCTGGCGGAGGGCCTTCCCAACAAGGCCATCGCCGCCCGCCTTGGCGTCAGCGAGAGCACCGTCAAGTTCCACATCAACGCCATCCTGGGCAAGCTGGGGGCGCAAAGCCGCACCGAGGCGGTCGTCCAGGCCACACGTCTGGGCCTGATCACTATGTAGTGCGCAGGCTTCCATCCTGGTGTCCCGCAGAAGACCCTACGCCACGAAAGCATCCTTCCAGGGCTATCCGGGCGAGGCTCCTGACCGCTCTTCCTTAAGGAGAGGGGCTGCAGGAGGTGAGGCAACCAAGAGGAGTTAGGAGTGTCTTGGAGCAAAGCCTTTCCATACGAGAGGCCAGAGGCCATCAGATACGGCAAACAGACGCATGTACGCAGGCAAGCATAGGTGTCCAGACGTAAATTGTGGGTGAATTCCATCGTGGAGCGCCCCTAAACCGCTTGACAGCGTATGCGATTTGGCCTATAGTCCGCCTAGTCTGTTACTTGCAGGCCAGCTTGGTGACAGGCAACCTGACGATGGAGCAGCGCCATCGTTCTCATAAGGGATGAAAAAAGGGGTCGCCGGTCGGGCGCCCCGGCCAGTCAATGCGCCTCCTCGGTCTCCGAGCAGGCGTATTTGTGGGTAGAGTAACACTGGTCCTTATTCAGCCGCGTGGGCTATAGCCCAGCAAGGAGCACTTATATGTATTCATCCTCTGGTTTCTCTGTGCCGCCGAGAGCAGACCCGTCTCTGGTGCCAAGAAGCGGACCGCTCAATCGTCATGGCACACAAGCAAGCCCACGTGCAATAACACCCTGCACTGGTCAATTCGGAATAAGGGGGTAGGTAGTGAAAAAGCGATTTAGTTCCCTGATTTTGTTCGGGCTGACGGCCGCGCTGTTAGCCCTAATAGGCGTGGTGACCGCCCTGGCTGCGCCGTCCGCAGCGGTCAACGGCACCATCACCCTGGACAAGTCCTGGTACACCAACAGCGGCGCGGGCGCGGCGGTGAAGGTCACCGTCACGGACGCGGACTTCAACGTCGCTGCGAACAAGACTGACCTCAACGTCAACATTGGACCAATCGCCCCTGGTGGCGCCTCTGGCAACATCATACTGGGATTCAACCCAATCGTTGGAATACCGCAGGTTGTTTTCACGTCGACCGGCGCGGCGTTTCCTAACGTTGACGTCACGGTCGTCAGCGCGAATCTGGGTATTATCCAGGTGATCTCCTCAGTCGCCCAGCCGAATCCCACCATCGTGAACATCAAATACCAGACCAGCGCCGTGGACACCGTTCCGGTCAAAGTCGTCAGCACGCAGAACCCGACCGGTATCGTCGTGAACGCCACGGAGACCGGGAACAGCACGGGTATCTTCGTTGCGAACATTACCCTTGTGAATGCCGCGACGACGACTACCGGCAGTCTGTTCGCGCTGGACACGAATACGGTCACCGCTGGCTTCACCGACACGCCTGCGACTGGGTCTAATACCTTCAGGTCGGTATCATCCTCCGTGGAGACCGGCAAGCCGACTTTCTCCGGCCTGACGCCTGCCAACAAGGTCAAGACACAGACGCTGCGGCCCACGTTCTCAGGAACGATCGCCGATGTGGGCGGATCAGGCATCAAAGTGAACACCGTTGCTATCATGATTGATCTGAACAGCAACGGCAGTGTGTTGGATGCCGGGGAAACGTTCGCGCCCACGGTAACCGGAGCTGACGGCGCTTCCACGGTCACCTTCAGCTTTACGCCTTCGGCAGACTTGTCGGAGGGGGCGCACGTATGGCAGTTGACGACTGGTGACGTCGCGGGCAACACGGGCACGAGCGATTCCGACACCGCCTCGACAGCGCCGGGCAACGACCCGCAACAGCTTGCTATCGACAATACTCGCCCCAGCATTGCGGCAGTGATGACCGGTAGATTCTGGGACACCAGCCTGGCGGTTGCTGCAGAAGGCAAGAACAAGGCCACAAGCCTGGTAGTCAACTTCAATGAGGAGTTGGACCCGGCTTCGGTGACGGCTGCCGACTTTACGGTTGACGGCGTCGCGCCCACGGATGCCAGCGTCTTCTCCAGCACGACTGATGCGACGGTAGCCATGAGGGCGTACCTGACGTTGGCCTCAGCTCTGGCTGCCAACGCGAAGCCTGTCGTTGCGATAGCGGTTGGCGGCGGCGTTGCCGACAAAGCTGGGAACGTGGCCAGTTCCTCGAATACTTCCTCCGCAACGGCTGCCGATTTTATCGCGCCTACGTTCACGGTTACCTTGGACAAGACCATCGTGAAGGCCAACGAGAACCTCACTGTCAGCATCAGCTCCAGTGAGCCTATCTCTGGCGTGCCCGTTGTGAGCGTGATGCGCTTTGACGCTGGTTTCACCAGCACGCCTACGGTGGTGGTGAAATCCGCCACTACCTGGGAGTCGGTCTTCCAAGCAGGCGCAGGTTCGCCCTTCGATTCTGCGGATTCCAGCAAAAAGAGCACTGTACGAGTGAACGGCACGGACGCGGCCAATAACGCTGGTGCCAAGGGGGCCAATGACCCCGCCAGCACGTCTGCGATAACGTTCATACTCGACGGTGGCGCGCCTGCGATCACCAAGGTTGAGGCCGGCGGCAAGGACATCACCGCTGGTACGGTGGACGTGCCCAGCACCAGCCCCTTCGTGACGGCCACCTACAATGAAAAGGAGAGCATCACCAAGGTTGAGTTCGGCGAAAAGGGCACGACCCTGGTGGACGTGGCTGGCAAGGCCCAGCTCTCCACCGATGGCAAGATCGTCATCTATGCGGCTACCGGCCTGACCGTTGGCAAGTCCTACCAGCTCAAGGTCTCCGTAAAGGACCAGGCTGGCAACGAACTCAAGGACCAGACCAAGGAGTTCAAGGCCATCGAGAAGGCCAAGACGAAGGTCCCGCTGGCGCCGGGCCAGAACCTGGTGTCTCTGCCCAGCGATCCTGCGGACATGGCTATCAATAGCGTCATCACGTCTGCCGATGTGAAGTCGGTGGTAACCTATGACCCGCTGAACCCCGATCCGACGAGTGGGCCGTGGAAGAGCGCTACTCGCGGCGCCGATGGGAAGCTGAGCGGCAGCCTGGCGACCATTGACTCCATGCACGCCTATTGGGTCAACACGTCGTCGTTCGCACCCATTGAGGTTGCCATACCGGAGCCTGGATTCCTGGCGACGCCGCCGTCCATAGCTGCGGCTGCAGGCTGGAACATGATGCCAGTCGTAAGCCTCATCGGGCAGGCGCCCGGCGCGACGATCCCTGCGGACCAGTACTTCGCCAGCCTCCCGAACTGGGTGACGGCCTACACCTTCAACCCAGCGACAAACGCTTGGACGAAGATCACGCCGAAGAACTTCCAGAATGTGGTCGTCGGCCAGGGCTACTGGCTGTACACCACCACCGCTGGAATCCTGGTACCGTAAAAGGTTACGGGTTGGATCTCCAAGAGGGGCCTCACGCGAGGCCCCTCTTCCTTTTCGGGACTTGCGAGTGACGTTTGCGCCAAGGGCGTTGCTTGGTAAGAAGTGAAGGGTAGGAGAATGGTATACTGCTGACCATGTGTGTGAAGCTACGGGCATGGCTAGCGGGGCGGCCGCTTTGGATGGCGCTAATGTGCGCGGCGATGGTTGTCGCTGGAAGCGGCGCGGCGCACGCCCAGGAGCCCATCGTGTTCCCTATCCTGTACGGCGGCGCAGTGTTCATAGATGGAGCGCCGGCGCCGGAGGGGACCGTGGTGACGGCGCGTGTGGGGGACTGGCAAAACCAGACCACGGTACAGGGGAACAGCCGGTACTACGGCCTGCTGGTTGCGCCGCCCACCAGCGCCTACTACCGCACCATCATCACTTTTCACGTGGAGGGCATGACCGCCGCCGAGCAGGACCTGTTCCTGCCCGCCGGCGGCCCGACGTTCAAGGACAGCGGCTACGACCTGCACTTCGTCCGGCCCCAGCAGCAGACGACTACGCCCAGGCCGACAGCGACGCCTGCAGCCGCGCCAACGGCTACGGCTGCCTCTGTCACCGCGACCCCCACGTCGCTTGCACCGGTCGCAACGGCGACGCCAACCGTCCCGGCCAGGATCAGTCCCGGCGGGATTGGCGGCGGCCCGGTTGCCCTCGCGGGCGTGGGGGCGGCGGTCCTGCTGGCAGCGGGGGGATTCGCCATCTGGCGGAGCAGGAGAGCTCACTCGTGACCCCTTTCCCTGTGAGAGAGAGGGGTGGCCCGTCTTTCCATAGCCACTGGACTGCTGGAGACGCGGGGTGCGAAAATGGGGTTGCGCCAATAGCCCTTGACGTGTGGCACAGGGCGTTGGTAGAGTCTGGGAAGGTGGCTAGCACTCTTGCGGCGCGATTGCTAAGCCTGTGAACGGAGCGATGTATGGCGCTAACTGAACGGCAACACCAGGTGCTGCGCATCATCGTGGGCGAGTACATCCATTCCCCCGTGCCGGTGTCCTCAGAGGGCGTGGCCCACAAGATGCCGGCGCCGGTGAGCTCCGCCACCATCCGCAACGAGATGGCGGTGCTGGAGGAAGAAGGGTACGTTGCGCGGCGGCACACGTCCGGCGGCGGCGTGCCTTCGGACAAGGCGTATCGCGCCTACGTGGAGTCGCTGGGCGATGCGCTGGAGCCTTCGCGGCGGGTGAAGGAGCAGGTCAGGCGTAACTTCCAGACGGCGAGTCTGGACGTAGAGGCGCGCAACCGGTCGGCGGTCCGGCTGCTGGCGGAGCTGGAGCGGGCCATGGCGGTGGCCACCATGCCAACCAGCGAGGAGGCGCGCTGGAAGCACCTGGACCTGGTGCACCTCCAGGGCTTGCTGGCCCTGCTGATCATGGTGATCGAGGGGTCCGGCCACCTGAAGCAGCAGCACGTGCTCCTGCGAGAGCCTATGAGCCAGGACCAGCTTACGCAACTCTCCAACAAGCTCAACGCGAAGATGGCGGGCCTCGGCACGGATCAGGTGCTGGCCAGGAGCGGCGGCTTCGCCGGCGTAGAACAGGACTTCATCTCGCTGGCGGCGAGCTTCATGCGGGAGGAAGAGCAGCAGTCCATACCCGACTACTTTGTGGACGGTTTGCGCCACATGTTTGCCTACCCGGAGCTGGCCGAGGGCACGCAGGCCAGGGCCATCGCAGAAATCCTGGAGTACCAGGGGCTGGTCAAGGCGCTTCTGGGAAACGTTCCCGAGCAGGGCGTCGTACGCGTGACCATCGGCGCAGAGCACAAAGAAGACCTGCTGCGGCCATTCACCGTTGTCTTCACCCGGTACGGCACGCCATCCGGCGGAAGGGGTGTTGTCGGCGTCATGGGGCCGACGCGCTTTGAGTACGCCTCCGCCATTTCCAACGTGCGGTACCTTGCCTCGGTGATGGGCAACATGGCAGCGGCGGTGTGAGCTAACGCATGGCGATCAAGCGAGACTATTACGAAGTCCTCGGCATAGGACGGGACGCCTCTGAAGAGGACGTGAAGAAGGCCTTCCGGCGCCTTGCGCTGGAGTACCATCCGGACCGGAACAAGAGCGCCGAAGCAGAAGAGCGGTTCAAGGAGGTCAGCGAGGCGTATCAGGTGCTGAGCAACCCCGAGAAGCGCAGCGCCTATGACCGGCATGGCCACGCCGGTGTGGCAGGCAACGGCAATGCACAGGGCTTCGATGGCTTCGAAAACTTCGGCGGCTTTGGGGATATATTTGACGCTTTTTTTGGCGGGTTCGGCCGGCAGTCCAGGCCAGGCCCGCAGCGCGGCCGCGACATCGAGGTGCTCCTGACGTTGACCTTCGAGGAGGCCGCGCTGGGCGCTGAGAAAGCGGTAGAGGTGCAACGCACCGAAGCCTGCGCCCGCTGCAACGGCGCACGCGGCGAGCCAGGGACCTCGCCCGTGACGTGCAGCGCCTGCCGGGGCAATGGCCAGGTGCGCCGCTCCCAGCAGAGCCTCTTCGGGCAGTTCGTGCAGGTCGTGACCTGTCCCACCTGCAACGGCCAGGGAGAGGTGGTGTCCAGGCCGTGCGCGCAGTGCCGGGGCGCCGGCTATGAGCGCCAGACCCGGAAGCTGAAGGTGCAGGTGCCCGCCGGCGTGGACGGGAGCTCGCAGATCCGCCTTTCCGGCGATGGGCACAGCGGCGTCTTGGGCGGCCCCGCCGGCGACTTGTACATCTCCCTCCGGGTGCTGGAGCACTCCTGGTTCAAACGGGACGGGTTTGACCTGTTGCTTGAGCTTCCCATCAGCATCACCCAGGCAGCACTGGGCGACGCCATCACGGTCCCTACCCTGGAGGGCGAGACATCTCTGAAGATACCCGCCGGAACCCAGTCCGGCGCAGTGCTGCGGGTAAAGGGGCAAGGCGTCCCTCATCTGCAGCGCAGGGGCAGGGGAGATCTTGTGGTGACCTGCCGCGTGCAGACGCCCACCTCTCTTGACCCCGAGGCGCGCCGCCTGCTGGAGGCGCTGGCCAAGCACCTGCACGGGGGCAGTGACGCGGGCTCGGATGGGGACAAGGGCCTATTCGAACGCATCCGTGGGAAGCGCGGGGCGTCCTGAACCGGCGCGTCGGCATTGGCCAGTGCCATTCTGGAGCGAGGTGGTCAGACGGCTTTCGCTCCCAGGTACGTAGCCGTTCAAACTGGCCAATTGAGCGCCTCACAACTTCTGAGCCGACTGGTCATGTCGCCAATCATACAATAGGGGCGTCCTGAAGCATTAGGACGCCCCTACCTATTTTCGAGGAGCAGAGTTGATGGCCTACAAGGACGCGGGGGCCCCTGTGGACTGGCTGGAACTCAGCGTCCATGCCTCGCCTGAATACGTGGAGCCGCTGTCCGAGCTGTTCCGGCGGTACACCGATGGCGCTGCGGCGGTGCAGTTGGAAGGCGACTGGGACCCCGATAATGACCCATCCGACCCAGGCCCGCCCACCCGGGTCACGGTGACCGCCTATCTCAAGATGGACGCAACCTTCCACAACCGCCGCGCGATGATTGATGTTGGCCTCCGGCTGATCTCTCACCTGCAGCCCCTCGGCCAAGTCCAGGAGCGGGTGGTGAAGCAGACGGAATGGGAGTCCGCCTGGAAGGCCCATTTCACCACGCTCCGGGTCGGCAAGCGCATCGTGCTGCGGCCGATATGGCTTGAATACGAGCCCCGGCCCGGCGACGTGGTGGTTGACCTGGACCCGGGGATGGCGTTCGGCACTGGACACCATCCCACGACGCGCATGTGCCTGGAAGAGCTGGAGCGCCGTCTCGTCCCCGGCATGCGCGTGCTGGATGTGGGGACCGGGTCCGGCATCCTCGCCATCGCAGCAGCCAAGCTGGGCGCTGCGGAGGTCGTGGGCGTTGACATCGAAGAGGCCGCAATCAAGGCAAGCCGAGAGAACGCCCAGCGCAACGGCGTTGGCGACCGCTTCGCTATGCATCTCGGCTCTCTGCCGCATCCGGAGGCGCAATCGGGCAGCTTCGACCTCGCCCTGGCGAACATCACTGCCAGGACCATTGCGATGCTGGCGGGGGAGATGTGCGCCGCAATGAAGCCCGGCGCGCGGATCATTGCCACGGGGATCATCACCGAGCGCGAGGATGAGGCGAAGCAGGCCCTGGAGCAGGCGCTCGCCCTGGAAGAGCGGCGGCAGGATGGCGACTGGGTGCTGTACGTGGCGCGAAAGACGGGGTGACAACCGCCATTTCCTTCCCCCTTGACAGGGGAAGGCCAGAGCCTGCCCTTGACCGAAGCGAAGGATAGGGGTGATGAAGGGCGACGCCCTACTTCAGTCCTCCCCCCTTGGTGGGGAGAAAGCTATTCACAGCGCGAAGGGGTTCAGCGACGCCTGCCGGTCGTAGACGTCCATGCCTTCCTTGCGCTTCACGTAGGTGACCACGGCGTACGTCAGCGGCGTCGCCAGCGCCTCATACGCCACCTTCACCAGCCATTGCGTCGCCACAAGCTCTGCCAGCGCGCCGCCGGCCATTGTCCCGGCGAACGCGATGCTGATGAACACGGCCGAGTCCACGCCCTGTCCTACCACCGTCGAGGAAATCGTGCGCGCCCACAGCCACCGTCCCTGAGTGGCCACTTTGAGCCGGGACAGCACCATGGAGTTGGCGAACTCACCGACAAGGTAGCCGGCGAAGGACGCCGCCAGCAGCCGGGGCGCATACCCAAGGATAGTGTGGTAGGCGTCTTGGCCCTGCCAAAAAGGCGCGGCGGGCAGCAGTCCGCCGGCCCAGAAGCCCAGCACCGCCACCGCGTTGGCCAGAAAGCCAAGCCATATGACCCGCCGCGCCATAGAGAAGCCGTAGACCTCGGTGAGGACGTCGCCAAGGATGTAGGTAAGGGGGAACAGCACGATGGCTGCGGGCAGGATGCGCCCGCCCACTTCGATGATCTTCACCGCGATCACGTTGGAGGTGATCAGCAACGCCACGAAAAGGCAGGCGAAAACGACGTAGAGAGGAGTGATGCGCGAGATGGAGGTGTTGTTCATGTCAGTCCGTCTTGATCCCCGTTATGCGTATCATGCCGCGCCCCTTGTAGATGTGATTGATGTTCAGAAGCAGCGCAGTCAGCTCTTCCACGTAGCGGGCATTGGCCAGGCCGCCGCCGTCTATGGAACCCAGCGCCGGTATCTTGCGGGCCAGGGCCATGACCTGCGCTTTCGCTTCCGCGTGGTCGGAGCACACGACCACATCGCCGTCCAGCTTGCGGTTTGGCGACCACAGGTCTATGGCGCTGATATTCTGGAACGCAGCGACAACCAGAGAGCGGGGCAGGAGCCGGTGCGCCTGCATGGCCGCTGAGCCTTCAGGGACTGTGATGGCCTCAAAGACGTTGTCGTGGAAACGCAGAGGCGCCACTGTCGAAACAACCACTTTGCCGCTCAACGCGCCAGCGAGGGCCGGGAGCACACCCAGTTGCGCCTCGTACGGCAAGGTGATGAAGACGACCTCGCACTCCCGCGCGACATCGTCGTTGGTCGCTGCCTTCACGCCCGTGACGGGCGCGCGGGCCATGATGCGGGTCATGGCCTCCTCGGCTCGGGCCGACTCTCTCGATCCGACCATGACCGACTCGCCCCCCAGGGCCAGCCGCAGAGCGAGTCCGCGTCCCTCGGGGCCGGTCCCCCCAAGAAAACCAAGCATAGACCGCTCCTTGCGGAAGGTGCCACACAGTATAGCAGAGCGGCGCATCTGCCTGAACTTGTACTGCTGCGTGTTGCGTCAATAGAAACGGTTACCGGAGAGGTAACGTTGCCTCAGGAGTGCGTATTAACCGGAGGCTCGTGTTGTTCTGCCGTCACCTGGACCACTTGTGGGCCAGGTGACGGTCCAGGTCGGCCTTGAGTTGCACTGGGTTCAGGCGTGCATAGGTTGCCCGCAGGGCTGCTTCCCCCTTGGCGCTGAGCACCGTGCTCGCTCACGCCGCTTCTCCTCATGTTACCGGAGGGAACATGATTTCTGAAGCAACGTTACCCCCTCCAGTAACATTTAGTATGAGTCAATACGCTTCCTTGGTGCGTCATCACCAGACGCGCTACAATACAAAGCGGCCGACCTGCCAGTGTCCGCCCAAGGAGGAAGCCTGTGCCCAAGCTCAAGCTGCCCGACGTGGAGATCAGCTTTACCATTGACGACTACACCGACCCCTGGAAACGCACCCCCTGGGTGCTGCTGCACCACGCCCTGGCAGGCAGCTCGCGCCAGTGGTACGGCTGGGTGCCAGCGCTGGCCCGCCACTACCGGGTGCTGCGCTACGACGCCCGCGGCCACGGCGACTCCACCTGGCCCGCCTCCAACGGCCACTTCAGCCTCGACACCCTGGTAAGCGACGTCCTCCAGGTGCTGGACGCCCTGGACATCAAACGCGTGCATTTCGTGGGCGCGTCCGGTGGCGCGGCGGTTGGTCTCAAGCTGGCGCATGACCATGCGCATTCCGGCGTGGTGCGCAGCCTCACCCTGGTTGCCGCCACGCCCAGGCTGGCCGGGCCGGGCGTTGACCTTGCCCGCTGGAACGAGCTTATTGACAAGGCGGGCGTCAAAGGCTGGCTCTTGGCCGATGCCCCCGCCCGCTTCGGCGAGGCCAACCTCAAGCTGGCGGAGTGGCTCGCCGAGGAAGGCGCGCGCACCCCTGTCGCTGTGGCAAAGACCTGCCTTTCGGCCATGGCGGACGCCGACCTCACGGGCATCCTGCCCAACATCCGCACCCGCACGCTCCTGCTCGCCTCGGACAACGACGACGTCGCGCCGCCGGCCGTCCAGGAGCTCATGCGAGACCGCCTCCGCAAGGCCACGCTGAAGGTCTACCCCGGCCTGGGCCACAACATCCAGACCCTCATGCCCGACACCCTTGCCGCCGAAGCCCTCGCTTTCATGAAGGCATCCGACGATCTGGAAGAGCTGAGCGCGGGCATGGGGGAATGCTAGAGCCCTACCTGGGCCATCGCCTACACCCGAAGGCACGTGTGCCGGCTGATGTTGGGCGGAGCCTCCCTTCGTAATGCATACCATCTGTCGCCACACCGTATCCGAGGCTGCGGTAGCGCAAACAGCCTAGGCCATTTCCCCTGCCTTCATCTTCACGCCCCACCTGCTTCGTGGGGCGTTTCGTTTTGTGCTTTCCTGCAAATCGGTGATACCGCTCCAGGCTCGAATGCGCCACACTGGAAAAGAGGGCCAGGCGTACAAGCTGCAGCGCCCCCGCCTGCGTCACGCCCGGAAGCGCGCTGGCGCCAGGCCGCCTTTTCCGTATGTGATGAATAGCAAGTTCCTGCAATAGGGAAGCGGCATGAACACCTTCACGGAGCGCTGCCTGGACATGCAGGGCTTCGCATACCTGAGCAGGGAGCAGAAGGCACGCCTCGCGCCAGCCCTGCGGTTCACCCCCGCTGCATGCACGTCCTTGGTCATGGCGGGCCTCGTGCTGCGTTCCCCCCTCCTCCTGGCGGCAACCGCGGCCTTCGCTCTGGTTGGGTCCCTGCTGCCACGGGCGCATCCTCTGGACCTCCTGTACAATCGCGCCCTCCGTCCGATCTTGCGCGGCCCAGCCCTGCCCCCGAACCCCGCGCCAAGACGGTTCGCCGCCGGCATCAAATCGGTCCCGCTGTTCATCGCGGCGGCGGCTCTCCAGGCCGGGTACGGGCCCATCGCATTCGCCATTGGCCTCTTCCTTGCCACGGTCGGCGCCGTGGCCGCCATCACCTGCTGGGACATGGGGAGCTGGCTGTACCGAATAGCGGTTGTGAGGAGTGTCGCAGCGTTTAGGAGAGCCGGCAAGGCGGAGTCCATGTAACTCGCACTCGTGGTTTCCATACGTAGCTACTTCTTCCGTGGCTCAGGTCATGGCTGACTAGGCATCGGAGGGATGCGAAAGGAGGGGCGCATATGACGAATGGAATCGCAGAGCGCAGCCTGGCGGAGCGGAGGCTAAGAGATATGGAGGAGGTGTTTGACCACCTGTTCGACGGCTTGATGGCGGACTTTGCGTTTGCGCCGCGCCGGTTTTTCCTGCGCCCACGCCGCAGGACCGACTACCTGGAACGGTGGCTCCCGGAGATGGATGTGGTCCAGGAAGAGGGGAAGCTGGTGGCGAGGATGGACCTCCCTGGCGTGGAGCGCAAGGACATTGACGTGCGCGTCGAAGGCGACTTGCTCATCGTTCAGGGACACCGGGAGCAGGCCAAGGAAGTGCAAAGGGAGGACTACTACCGCGCAGAGCGTGTGGCCGGGGAGTTCTCCCGCTGCGTTGAGCTTCCCGATGGAGCGGATACCGGCAACATCCAGGCCACCTACAAGGATGGGGTTCTGGAGGTGGTCGTGCCGACTCCCAAGGCTGCGCTGGTGAAGAAAGTGACCATCCCCGTCAAGTAGCAATGGGGCTGGGCCAGGTCTTCCGGTTTGTCGCGAGAATGCAGCCGCGCCTGGGCGTACGAAGGGCCGGGTTCAGGGCCTGCCGAAGGGACGGGCGCTGCCGTGGGGGGGCGTAGGGGCGAGGCGCTGCCTTGCCCAAGGGTGGACGGGACGAAGCGTCTGCCACTAGGAAATGGCCTCTTGTGTGGTCCGACAAGCTCGCCACAAACCGGGTGCGCTCTTGTTCCCAGCAACCGAAGGGCTGCGGGGCTAACGGGACAGTTATGAAACGTGTGGGAAAAGGAGGGCTTTTATGCAAGCAACGTTTACCAAGACCGACTCCAGAATCCAGCAGGATGTGCTGGAGGAGTTGAAGTGGGACCCGCGCGTTGAGGAGACTGACGTGGGTGTGGAGGTAGACAACGGCATCGTGACGCTTACCGGCACGGTAACCAGCCTTGCCAAGCGCATCGCCGCCCAGGAAGCGGCGCACCGCGTGAAGGGCGTGCTGGATGTCGCCAACACCATCGTTGTAAGGCCGCCCGGATCTCCCGGGCGCACCGACACGGAGCTGGCGCAGGCCGTGCGAACGGCGCTCCAGTGGAACGTGATGGTGCCGAAAGACCGCATCAAGACAACGGTCTCCCAGGGGCGCGTAACCCTGGAAGGTGCCGTGGACAACTGGTACGAGCGCGATGAGGCGGAGAAGGCGATTCAACCCCTTTCGGGGCTGCGCTCAATCGTCAACAATATCCATGTGACTAGGATTCCCGTTGCGCCGGCAAAGGTGCAACAGGCTATAGAGGGCGCCCTGGAGCGCCGGGCGGAGCGTACTGCCAACCGCATCACTGTGAGCGTTGAGGAAGGCAAGGTGCGACTGTCCGGCAAGGTGCATTCCTGGCAGGAGCGAGAGGCGGTGGTTGGCGCGGCCAAGGTCACTTCCGGTGTGACCGAGGTGGATGACCGCTTGACCATTGCCCCGGATGCGTAGCGCGCGGCAATTCCCCGCCGCTTCCCGCGCTTGCAGCAACTGCCGGCCACCCCAAGCGCGGGAAGCATTTCTTCCCAACACACGGAAGGAGCATGAGCATGTTCGTCAAGTCCATCATGGCTAGCAAGCCTCGGACCACCGGCGCTCAGGAGGATGTAGCGAGCGCCGCCAAGCGTATGCGAGAGAACAATGTGGGGTGTCTCATCGTGGTCAATTCCAATGCGGTCCAGGGCATCATCACCGACCGTGACCTTACGATAGGCTGCCTGGCGGAAGGCCATGACTCTACAAGATGCATGGTCTCCAGCCACATGAGCAGCCCAGCGGTAACGGTTCCCCCTGCGATGGACGTCAGGACGCCGCGCGCCTCATGGTGGAGAAGAACGTGAAGCGCCTTCCAGTGGTGGAGAATGGGAAACTGGTGGGCCTCATCTCCTTCTCAGACATCGCTCTGGCAATGGACCAGCCTGTGCACAATCTCCTCATAGGGATGGGCGCGGCTCGAAAAGCGGCGGCCTAGAGTTGCTTGCCGACCGGCATCACGCATTCGCCGCGCGGGCATATTCATGAGTGCGCTAGCAGGTGACCCCCGTCTGCGAGGGAGGCTCTCGTCCGCATCTGACGGGAGAGACCGCACCTGCTGCTTCTGCCATCAACTGCTCGCAAAACGGGAAAAGCAAAGCCAGCAGCCAGGGGGGTGGGCATGATTTCCACAGTTGAAGCGTTAAGTCCTGCTGATATGGGGGCCCTTCGCAAGGCCATAGACCACGAGCTGGCCGGCCTGTTTCAGGAGTTGGCTATGGCGTGGCAGGAGATGCATGACCTGACCCGCTCTCAAGGACAGGAAAACTGGCTTGGAACCCACCTGGCCGACGTGGGCGCGGAGATGGAGCAGCAGCAAGAGGTGGCCGCCCGGATAAACTGGGTGGAATCCTGGCTTGGGCAATGCAAAGACGCGTTGGCGCGGATGGAGATGTCCGTCTACGGCGTCTGTGTGGACTGCGGCCTGCCCATCCCCTTTCCCCGCCTGCGAGCGCTTCCAACCGCCGTGCGGGACATCGAGTGCCAGCGCCGCTTCGAAGCGCGGCCCAAGGACGAGGGGTGCGCTGACTGCCTCATGTCCGCCCGGTTCGTGGGCTAGCCAGGGCTCGGGTCTTGCTCAAAGCAAGACCCGAGCCTGGAGGAATCATCTACGCAGGTTGTGCGAGGCGTCCGCCGCGGCTTGTCCGTGCCTTGCCCGCCTACGCCCGCGAAGGCCGGGACGCTGGAGCGACGTCACCCTCATCCAGGGCGCCTTCCGCAGCCGCAGGCTCGTCCTGGAAGTTGAGGGAGTGGAGCTTGGTGTAGATGGGGCTGCGGCCAAGCAGCTCGTCGTGCGTGCCCGTGTCCACGATGCGCCCCTGGTCCATGACCACGATCATGTCCGCGTTCTGGATGGTGGACAGGCGGTGCGCAATGACGATGGCCGTGCGGTCCTTCAGCAGCTCCCGGAGGGCGCTCTGGATGAGCACCTCGGTGAAGGTGTCAATGTTGGCGGTGGCCTCGTCCAGGATGAGGATGCGTGGCGCGGCAAGGACGGCGCGTGCGAAGCTGATGAGCTGGCGCTGGCCCAAACTCAGGTTGCCGCCACGCTCGTGTAGAACGGTATCGTAGCCATGCTCCAGGCGCATGATGAAGTCGTGCGCGCCCACCGCCTTGGCCGCCTCGATCACCTTTTCCATCGGCGCGTCGGTGTGCTTGAACCGGATGTTGCCGGCCACGGAGACGGAGTAGAGGAACGGCTCCTGGAGCACCATGCCCATCTGGCTTGCCAGCGACTCCCGGGTCACCTCCCGCAGGTCGTGGCCGTCCACTGTGATCCGCCCCTGGGTCACGTCGTAGAAGCGCGCCACAAGGGAGACCATGGTGCTTTTGCCCGCGCCCGTCTGGCCCACCAGGGCCACGGTCTGCCCCGGCCTGATGCGCAGGTTGATGTCCTGCAACACCGGCCGGCCCTTGATGTACTCGAACGTGACGTTCTCGTAGGCGATCTCGCCTCGAATTGCGGGCATGGGCTGCGCGTCCGGGCGGTCCACCACCTCCGGTTTGGCGTCCAGCAGCTCGAAGATGCGCTGGCCCGCGGTCATGGCGCGCTGGAACTGGGTGTACTGCATGGTCAGGCTGCGGATGGGGTCGAAGAAGCGCTGGACGTACAGCGCGAAGCCCACCAGCGCCCCGGCCAGAAGCTCGCCGTCCAGCACCATTGCGCCGCCCACCAGGATGACCAGCCCCAGCGCAATGGCCGTCAGCACCTCCACAGTGGGCATGAGGATGGCGGACAGGCGGATGGCCCACAGGTTGGCGTCCAGGTGGTCGCGGTTGACGTTGTCGAACTGGCGCAGGTTCAGCTCCTCGCGGTTGAAGCTCTGGACCACGCGCACGCCCGAGATGTTCTGCTGGAGCCGGGAGTTGACCACGGAGATGGCGGAGCGCACCCGGACGAACGCAGTCCGGGCGTACCGCTGCCAGACCGCCATGATGATGATGAGGAAGGGAACGACGACGAAGGTGACCAGAGCCAGCTTCACGCTCATCAGGAGCATGACCGTCACAATCCCCACCAGGCTGATCATGTCCCCCAGGGTGAGCGTCAGCGTGGGCAGGAACTCCTGGAGCTGGTTCACGTCGCTCATGACCCGGCTCATGATGCGGCCAACCTCGTTCCGGTCAAAGAAGGGGACGGAGAGCGCCTGGAGGTGGTCGAACATGGCGGTGCGCATCTTGTACAGCACCTGCTGGCTGATCTTGCCCAGCACCCGCATGTAGACGTAGTTGGCCGCCGCGTTCCCTACGACGATGACCACGAGCAGCAGGGCTGCCCGGGTCAAGCCTGACAGCAGCGCCGCGCGGTCAAGGTCTGATAGATCGCCGCTGCCTGCGAAGACGTAGCTGTCCAGAGTGCTGGCGATGAGCCAGGGCGTAGCGACGGTGGTGGCTGTATACGCCAGCATCAGGAGCACGGCCAGAAGGAACATGCCCATGTGCTCCTTCAGGTACGGAACCAGGCGCTTGACCACCTCGTGGTCATAGATCCTGCCGCGGTCTTCGTCGTCCAGTCCGCCACGCCCGCTCCAGTTGCCGCCGGGGCCGCCCCAGTGTCCGCCTGCACCGTGCATCATGCCTGACGCCCTCCTCTGCCTGCATGGCGCCCAGCCGCGAGCGCGCCGTTCCGTCCGTTGACAGCGTTGACGCCGGCAGCCAGCGCATCCTGGGGCCGGAGCTGCAGCTCGTAGATCTCGCTGTAGGGGCCGGGGACGCCAACCAGCTCCTGGTGGCTACCTTGCTGGATAATCTCGCCGTCCTTGAGCACGACAATGACGTCGGCGTTCTTCACCGTGCTCAGGCGGTGCGCAATGACGAATGTCGTCCGCCCTTTCATCACGTCCACCAGGGCGGCCCGGATCAGGTGCTCCGTCTCCGTGTCAACGCTGGAGGTGGAGTCGTCCAGTATCAGGATGGGCGGGTCCAGCAGGACGGTGCGGGCGATGGCCAGACGTTGGCGCTGGCCGCCGGAAAGTGTGATGCCGCGTTCGCCCACCCAGGTGTCGTAGCCTTCGGGCAGGGTCATGATGAAGTCGTGGAGCTGGGCGATCTTCGCGGCCCGCTCGACTTCCTCCTGGGTGGCGTCGGTCTTGCCGTAGGCGATGTTGTCTCGGATGGTGGTGGTGAAGAGGAACACGTCCTGCTGGACCGCGCCGATGTTGGCCCGCAGGGACTGGAGCGTCGTGTCCCGCACGTCAATGCCGTCAACGGTGACGTGCCCGCTGGTCACGTCGTAGAAGCGGGGGAGCAAGTGGGCCAGTGTGCTCTTGCCGCTGCCCGGCGCGCCCACCAGGGCAATGACCTGGGCGGGTTTCGCCTCCAGGTTGATGCCCTTCAGCACGGGCGAGATGGCGTCATAGGAAAAGGAGACGTCCTCGAACTTGACGTGCCCCTTGAGCCGTGGCAGGACCGTGGCGTCCGGCTTCTCCCTGACCGGCGAAGCGGCGTCCAGGGTGGCGAAGAGACGCTGGCCCGATGACACGGCGCGTGAGTAGGTGTTGATGATCCACGACGACATGCGCACGGGCTGCGCCATGATGCCCAGGTAGAAGATGAACTGGGCTAGGCCGCCGGCCGTCAGCTCCCCGGCCAAAACCTGCCGGCCGCCGGCCCACAGGATCAGGACGGTTGCGCCCATGTGGTACAGGGTAACCAGGGAGGTATTGGAAGCCTGGTGGATCGCCGCCGTGTAGGAATGGTCCGAGACTTTCGTGGCGCTGTCCCTGAACTTCCCTCGCTCGTGCTCGTCGGCGGCGAACGCCTTGACGACCCGCTGGCCGGAGAGGTTCTCCTGGAGGATGGTGGTCATGCGGCCCATCTCGTTCTGGACGGCAAGCCACTCCCGCCGCAGACGGATGGTGACGCGGGCGGTGCTCCAGACGACGTACGGCGCGAAGAGCAGGCTGAGGAGGGCCAGCTTCCAGTTCAGTAGGAAGATCGCAGCGCCCACGCCCAGGAACAGGATGAGCATGTACACGGCGCGGATGAGGCCCGCCTGGATGAACATGCGCACGCTCTCCACGTCGGCGGTGGCCTTGGACATCAAATTGCCGGTCTGCTCCTTGTCATGAAAGGCGAAGCTCATGCGCTGCAGGTGGTCGTAGAACTCGTTTCGCAGGTCGTAGGCCACCCACTGGCCGATGGACTCGCCAAGGTACTGCTGGCCGTAGGCGGCGATGCCCCGCGCAATGCTCAGGCCCAGGATGCCCCCCGCCAGGAGCAGCAGATGGCCCCGGTCGGGAGCGGTGAGAACGCTATCTATGGCGTCGCCCAGCAGGCGCGGCACCAGGAGTGAGAAGACGGTGACGCCGAAGACGGAGAGGTAGGCCAGGAGGAGGACCCACTTGTACTTGAAGGTCTTCTTGGTGATGCGCCAGATGATCCGCATGGGACAGGTCCTCTGATTCCAGAGCACCAATGCCTGGGGTGCTCTTCCGTTGGCCTTTGGAGAGCCGCTCTGATTGCGATTATACGCCTGGGGTGAGGGCGGCGCAAAAAGGTGGGAAAGCAACGCAAAAGGGGCGGCCCATCACAACGGGCGGCCCCTTTTGCGGTCTGCTTATCAATCGTTAGCGCGGGTCTAGCGGAACTGGCCTGCCTCCGTGGAGCCTACCAGCGCCGTGGTAGACGCCTCGCCACCGCTGACGGTCAGGGCGACCTGGTCGAAGTAGCCTGCGCCTACCTCTTGCTGGTGCTTGGTGGCGGTGTAGCCGTCCTCCTCCAGGGAGAACTCGCGGTCCTGGATGCGCACGTAGGCGGGCATCCCCTCGTCGCGGAAGGCCTGGGCGAACTCGAATGCGTTCAGGTTCACCATGTGCCACCCTGCCAGGGTGATGAACTGGAACTTGTAGCCCATGCGGGCCAGGTCACCCCGAAAGCGGGCGATGGTGTCCTCGTCCAGCTTGGCTCGCCAGTTGAAGGACGGCGAGCAGTTGTACGCCATGATCTTGCCGGGGAACCGCTCGTGGATGGCGTCCGCGAACTCCTCGGCCTCGGCCAGGTCCGGGTGCGAGGTCTCGAACCACAGCATGTCGGCATAGGGCGCGAAGGCCAACCCCCGGGCGATGGTGGACCCCATGCCGCCGGTCACCTCGAAGAAGCCCTCCGCCGTGCGGGCGCCGGTCAGGAACGGCCGGTCGCGAAGGTCAATGTCGCTGGTCAGCAGCTTGGCGTCCAGGGAGTCGGTGCGTGCGACCAGGAGCGTCGGCGTGTCCAGGACATCCGCCGCCAGGCGCGCCGCGTTGAGGGTGCGGATGAACTGGGCGGTAGGCACAAGCACTTTGCCGCCCATGTGGCCGCACTTCTTTTCGGCGGCAAGCTGGTCCTCGTAGTGGACGCCGGCCGCGCCTGCCTCGATCATGTTGCGCATCAGCTCGAAGGCGTGGATGGCCCCGCCGAAGCCGGCCTCGGCGTCTGCGACGATGGGCGCATACCAGTAGACGCCGTTCTTGCCTTCCAGCGTATGTATCTGGTCCGCGCGCATGAGGGCGTTGTTCAGGCGCTTCACCAGCGTCGGCACGCTGTTGGCCGGGTAGAGGCTCTGGTCCGGGTACGTCTGACCTGCCGTGTTGGCGTCGCCCGCCACCTGCCAGCCGCTCATATAGATGGCCTGCAGGCCGGCCTTGACCATCTGGGCCGCCTGGGCCCCGGTCATGGCCCCGAAGGTGGCGACATAGGGCTGCTCGTTCAGCAGGGTCCACAGCCGCTCGGCGCCCGCCTTGGCCAGGGAGTGCTCCACCTTCAGGCTGCCCCGGAGCTTGACCACGTCGGCGGCGGAGTAGTCACGTTTGATGCCGCGCCAGCGGGGGTCGGTTGCCCATCGCTCTTCAAGCTCTTGAATCTGTTGTGCAGGTTTCGGCCAGAACGTACCCAATTCGAACCTCCTCAGTGCTTGTGTCTATTCCAGATAGCGGTAACCGGGGATGGTCAGGAACTCCACGAACGTGGGCGACAGGACCAGGTCGTCCAGCAGCTCCGCAGCCTTGTCCAGGGCGCCTGTGTTGCCGTGCGGGCGCGCCTCCACGAGCTTGGCGAGCTCGTCGGTGCGCAGCTCCGTATACAGGCTGCCGGTCACAGGACGGCCATCGGCCAGCTTGGAGTTGGAGTTCAGCCACTGCCAGAGCTGTGCGCGCGCGATCTCAGCCGTGGCGGTGTCCTCCATCAACCCAAAGATGGCGACTGCGCCGCTACCCTGCACCCAAGCGTCCACGTATTGAAGGCATGCGCTGATGTTATTGCGCAGTCCGGCTTCAGTGATCTCGCCTGAAGGGATGGCCAGAAGGTCCGAGGCGGTCACCCTCACCTCGGGGATCTTGTGCAACTGGTTGTCGCTGGCGAACGCCTTGCTGAAGACCTGGTGCACAGGCTCCACCAGGCCGGGGTGGGCCACCCATGCGCCGTCGAACCCCTGACTGGCCTCGCGCTCCTTATCGGTGCGCACCTGGCCCAGGGCGCGTTCGTTGGCGGCCTGGTCATCCCTGCGGGGGATGTAGGTGGACATGCCGCCCAGGGCTTAGGAGCCGCGCTTGTGGCAGGTCTGCACCAGCAGCTCTGCGGCGGAGCTCAGGAAGTGCGTGGACATCGTCACCTGGGCGCGGTCTGGGAAAACCTTGTCCCTGTGGCCCGAAAAGGTCTTGATGAAGCTGTAGATGTAGTCCCAACGCCCCAGGTTCAGGCCGGAGATGTGGGTGCGCAGCTCGTACAGGATCTCCTCCATCTCAAAGACGGCCAGGATGTGCTCGATGAGCACCGTGGAGTTGATGGTCCCGTGCGGGACGCGCAAAGCGTCTTCCGAATAGCTGAAGACCTGGTCCCACAGCCGCGCTTCCAGGTGGGACTGCATCTTGGGCAGGTAGAAGTACGGCCCCGTGCCGTTGTCCAACTGAGCGTGCACGTTGTGGAAGAAGGTCATGCCGAAGTCGAAGAGCGCGCCGGAGACGGGCTGCCCGTCCACCATGACGTGGCGCTCCAGCAGGTGCCAGCCCCTGGGCCGGACCACCAGCGTGGCGGTCTGGGCGTTCAGCTTGTACTCACGGCCTTCGGGCGTTTTTACCTGGAGCTTGCGGCGGACCGCGCCGTACAGGTTGGCCTGGCCCTGGAGGGTGCCGCTCCAGTTCGGCGAGTGGGCATCCTCGAAGTCCGTCATGTATACCTGGGCGCCGGAGTTGAGGGCGTTGATGAACATGCGCGGGTCGGCGCTGGGGCCGGTAATCTCCACGCGGCGGTTGGCCAGGTCTTTAGGCGCCTTGGCCACGCGCCACTCCCTGGCGCGGATGCCCGCGCTGCCGGGATGGAAGTCCGGCAGCCGTCCGGCATCAATCTCCGCCTGGCGAATCTTGCGGGCCTGCATGAGCGAGCGACGGGTCGGCTCGAACTCCCGGGCCAGGTCGGCCACGAAGGCCAACGCATCGGCGGTGACGATGGACATGGCATCGGCCGGGACTTTTCCAAGGACTTGAATGCTTGATTTCATTTTCGGTAAACCTCCCACTAAGCTATCCCCAGATTTTACGGTATTTCGCAGCTACGCTGCTACGGCGCGGGCCGCCATAGTCCTCCTGGGAACAGCATCGTGGAAGCTGGGTGGAACATGTGTCCGGCGCGGCCTCACCGGAAGAGCGATAGGTTAATCTGTATTATGCATCTCGTCTATATCACAGCGCGATGCTATTTATAATACCTATAGTTTGGTATAAAGCAAGAGGATGCAGTCTATGCGATGTATAGAACATATCTATAGTATGGGCCGCCATGACGAATCGCGTCACCGGTAGGACTGGGGCATCTCCCATCTCTGGATCATGGGCTGCGACGGTCCAGAAACCGTCGCAAGGGGCCGTGAAAACTGCGAAGGTTGTGCCTTATGGTATGATGCGTTCGCATCGGGTACTAGTGCCAATACATCAGGTTGCTTGAAATGCCTCGCCTGGACGCCGGAGCAGGGCAGGGAGGGGGTGATTCACATATGGAAGAGAGCAACTAGCCGCAGCTCGCCGGGACGTGTACGCTGGTGTGGGCCGCGCGCCTCCCCTGCGGCCCGCACAGGACGCCTTCCTCAGGAGGTGACTCTATGGCCTCACGAAAAGAACCGGCGCCATTCATCTGGTCGTGGCAGAGCCCCGCCTTCCTCGTCACCGCAACATTGCTGTTGATCATCGTGGCAGTGCTCTTGGTCATCGCCCTGGACCTGGACAAGCTGGTGGCTGTCATGATCGCCCTGCTGGCGCTGGACGGCCTCATCGCTGGGGCAGTGGGCTACCAAATTGCCGTCACCAAGGCGAGCAGCGATTGGGAGACCCAGGTCTCGCAGGTCAGGGATGAGGCGAAGCTCGATGCGGATACCTACTGGGAGGCCAAGCTGGGAAGCCTGCGGGAGGAGGTGCGGGCGCAGGTGGAGGCGGAGATGGCCCTTCGTCTGGCGGAGGCCCGCCGGCAGGGAAGGGAGGAAGCCGAAGCCTTGTGGGATGCCCGCCTGACCAAGGCTCTGGCTGAAGCCCGGGCAGAGGCCGAGCGCCAGTGGGAGATGCGCTTGGCTATGGAGGTGGACAAGGCGAAGCTGGAGGCCTACCGCGAGATGGAGGAGCGCCTCTTGCGCAGGATGGAGGCGGCTACGCAGTCCACGCCCGCCGGCGTGGCTGGTCCATCGCCGGCGCCGCTACCGCCTGCCGCACAGGCCAGCGCCGCGGCGCCGCGGCAGGCCGTCATCACACAGTTCCGCCTGCAGCCCCGCCAGCCCAGTGAACCGGCCGCTGCGCCGCCGCGTCCCGCTCCCCGCGAAGGCGAATCCTACATTGAGCGCCTGCGCAAGACGTATCTGGAGAAGCGAGGGTAGCGCCTCACACCCCGTTCGTGGTTCGACACGCTCACCACAAACGGGCCACGCTTACCAGGAACGGCGCTTGAACCAGACTGCGTTGGCGAACGCGTTGGGGGCGCAAGGCCTTGCGCCCCTACAGCGCCCCAGCCCCGAGCGTCGCGTTTCCATCACCCCCCGTTCGCGTATCTCGGGTAGGAGCCGAAGACCTTAAGCACCGCAACCTGGCGGCGCAGCGCCTCGATTGCTTCGGCCACCACGGGGTCCAGCCGGTGGCCCGCCATGTCCAGCAGGAACACGTACTGCCCGAGGCTCTGCTTGGTGGGGCGCGACTCTACTTTCACCAGATTCACCTTCCGGCGGGCGAACTCCCCCAGCGCTGCGTGCAGCAGGCCGGGGCGGTCGTCGTTGAACCAGAAGCACAGGGAGGTCTTGTCGTTGCCCGTAGGCGGGCTGTCGGTGTGGGCCAGCGCCACGAAGCGCGTGACGTTGGAGGGGTTGTCCTGGATGCCTCTGGCCAGCACCTCCATGCCGTAGAGTTGGGCGGCGCGCAGCGTGCCGATGGCCGCCGCCCCGTCCGGCTGGAGGCGGAGCTGTTCAGCGGCGGCAGCGGTGCTCATGGCCGGCACAACCGCTGCATTGGGGAAACGTCGCGCTATGTAGGCACGGCATTGCCCCAGCGCTTGGGGATGGGAATAAATGGTGCGGATGTCCGTCTCCCGCATGCCGGGAGGCGCCAGCAGGCAGTGCTCGATGGGGATGACAAGCTCGCGGCGTATGAGCAGCGACGTGCCGTGGACGAGGAGGTCCAGCGTGTCGTTGACCGAGCCTTCCAGGCTGTTCTCAATGGGCACGACGCCCTCGTCTGCCTTGCCGTTCGCTACTGCTTGCGCCACCGCGCCGATAGATGGAAAAGGGACAAGCTCGGCTTCGGGCGCATACCGGAGGGCCGCTGCCTCCGTAAAGGTGCCGGCGGGACCAAAGTACGCTACCTTTGCCATCAGCGGCCTACCCTTGTGAAGATTTCCATGAGCTCCGCGTCGCCCTCGGGAGGCGTCACGGCGATGACCTCGTCGTGGGGTTCGATGAGCTGGCCTGTCGCAGGGATGCGCGGCTGCCCACGGTGGTTCACCACCAGTGTGATCAGCGTGTTGGGCGGAAGGACGAGCTCGTGGATCGGCTTGCCCACGACCTCGGCATCGGGCGGGACGTGGATGTCTACCAGCCGGAGGTCGGTCCGGGGCACGGGCATCAGGTGGATGAGCGCCTGTTCGGTCAGCTCGCCCTCCACGTGGGCTAGGATGGTATTGGTGTGGCTAACGACGACGTCAACGCCCAGCGACTTGAACAAGCTCTCGTTGGCGGGGTCGTTGACAAGAGCAATCGTCTTCTTGACGTTGAAGCGATGCTTGGCCACCTGGCACGCCACCAGGTTGTCCTCATCGTGGCCCGTCACGGCGATGAGCACGTCGGCGCGGTTTGCCCCCGCTTCCGCCAGCAGCGCAGCCTCCGAGCCGTCGCCGCTGATGGCCACGCTCCCAAGCTCGTCCACGACACGGGCGTGCCGCGCGGAGTCCTGCTCGATGGCCAGGACCTCGTGCTCGGCAGTGATCAGTGCTTTTAGCAGGTGGTAGCCCACCTTGCCGCAGCCGACGATGATGATGTACATGGCTATTTGCGCAGCGCCTCGAGCAGCATGGCAGAGATGGTCCGCGAGGGGCTGACGGCTTCTACCCCCAGCTCCTGGTACATCTGCTGCCGCGTGGGGTCATAGATGAGGCAGATGACCTTGGGCACCTTGAAGAGAAACCGGACCTTTTGTGCCGCAAAGGCATTGCGCGCGTCCCCCTGGTCCACTGCGAAAAACGCGTCCATCCGCTCGATGCCCGCGCTACGCAGGTCGTCCTCCAGGGCGCCGTCGCCAAGGAGCGTCGTTGCGCCAAGGGTTGGCGGGATGCGTCGCAGGTTCTCCTCCCGCGTGTCCATGACGGTCACGTCATGACCGCCCTGCACCAACTCTCGCACGATCATGGCGCCAATCCGGGAGCTGCCCATGACAAGAATCTTCATGGGGCGAAACCGCCTCTACAGCTCATTCCCGCGCGCCATTGAGCGAGGGCGTCATTCCTGTGCGCCAGATGAGCACGGGGCAAGGAGCAAACCTCAGCACGTGGGGCGCGGCATTGCCGAGGGTAAAGCTCCCGTGGCGAGTCTGATACGGCACTGTCATGAGAATCAAGTCTGCCTGTCTTTCGACTGCCTCCAGCACAATAGCGGGGCCGGCGTCGCGGGCCTGGAGCATCGAGGCTTCCACGACGCCCTTGTACTCCTTGGCCATGTCCTCCATCTGGCGCAACACCGTTTCGCCCCGGCTGCTCTCCGGGGAGACATCGGAGTCCAACGGCAAGTGATGCGGCACCTCGATGACGTACACCAGGTACACTTTGCCTTTGGCGTCCTTTACGAGGTCACAGGCCAATTGCAGTGCTTTGGCGTCCGCATCGTCGCCGTGGACAGGGAGAAGAAGTTTCTTCCAAGGCATATGCTAATGACGGTTTCAATCCTCACCCCGCACTCAGGTGGGGTGCAACTGACGGGGTTGCGGCTCCAGGCCACCGCCTTTGGCTGCCGTGTCTCCACGCTGAAGCAGTCGGGGCCATTGCTGCTTTGCAGCGGACAGATTATACGCTGCGGCGCACGATATGTTCAATTGCGCGGGAGGGCTAGGGAGGGACATACGGGCATGGGGGCACAAGGCATTCAGGCATACTTGGTGGAGCGGCTGTGGAATTGTTCTGGCGGCCTGGACCGGATTGGAATGCTAGCTGGATTCGTTTTGTTTTTGGAGGAAACGAATCCGAGATTCATAACGGGTGTCTGGGGCCGGGCGCACCGACGGTGTGGGGTGGTGATGCGTTGTGCGGATGAGTGGAGGATAGCAGGCAGGAGGGGGGATAGGAAAGAGGGGCGTGGCAGGTGCAGCGGCGCGACCCTCGCTCCCTCTTGGTGCTGGCGCACCAATCGCACCTCATCGAGGCAGACAGAAATCCCCCTTAGAAAGGTAGCACTGGTTTTGCCAAAGAGCGTATGATAAAGCTATCGAGCTACTTCTCAAGACGCTGAGGCCCGCTGTCCTATGACCAACCGCTATCCCGCTGTTGCCTATAGCATTTCCCTGCGAGCCGAATACCCCAACCGGCCCGGCATGTTGGGAAAAATCGCCGCCACCATTGGGCGGATGGGAGGCGACATCGGAGCCGTGGACATCGTCGAATCGTCCCGGGAGTACATCGTCCGCGATATCACCGTCAACGCGCGCGACGTTGCGCACGGCCAGGACATCGCCAATAAGCTCCGGTCCATGCGAGGCGTCAAGGTGCTTGGTGTTTCCGACCCTACGTTTCTGCTGCACAGCCGGGGCAAGATCGAGATGCGCTCCAAGGTCGCCATCAAGACCCGCAACGACCTCTCCATGGCCTACCGCCCCGGCGTCATTCGCGTAGCCTACGCAATCAATGAGGAGCCCAGCGCCGCCTGGACCCTGACGACCAAGAGCAACTCCGTGGCGGTGGTGACCGATGGCACAGCCGTCCTCGGCCTGGGTGATATTGGCCCGGCGGCCGCCATGCCCGTGATGGAAGGCAAGGCCATGCTGTTCAAAGAGTTGGCCGGCGTGGATGCCTGGCCTATTTGCCTTGCAACCAAGGACCCGGACGCTATCATCCGCGCGGTGAAGAATATCGCTCCCGGCTTCGGCGGCATCAACCTGGAGGACATCGCCGCGCCCAAGTGCTTCTACATCGAGGATCGTCTGAAGGCTGAGCTGGACATCCCCGTCATGCATGACGACCAGCACTGCACGGCGGTCGTCGTGCTGGCCGCCACCATGAACATGCTCAAGCTGGTCAAAAAGCAGATTGAAGACATCAAGATCGTCTTCTCAGGCGCGGGCGCGGCGGGCACCGCTACGGCCAAGCTGTTGACCGAGGCCGGCGCCCGCAACATCATCGGCTACGACCGCGAGGGCATCCTGCACCGTGGAGAGGATTACGGCGGCCATGCCGGCAAGCTCTGGTTCGCCAACGAGTGCAATCCCCAGGACTTTCGCGGCGACCTCATGGGCGCAATGGAAGGCGCGGACCTGTTCATCGGCGTCTCCGGCCCCGGCGTCCTCACCGTGGAGCATGTGAAACGCATGAACCGCGACGCCGCAGTGTTCGCCATGGCCAACCCCGATCCGGAAATAGCGCCGGAAGAGGCCGAGCCATATGTGCGCATCATGGCCACCGGACGCTCCGACTACCCCAATCAGATCAACAACGTGCTGGGCTTCCCCGGCTTCTTTCGTGGGCTGCTGGACAGCCGCGCGCGCGAGGTGAACACGGAGATGAAGATTGCTGCGGCCAGGGCCATTGCGGAAGCCGTGCCCGCCAACCAGCTCAACGAGGAATACATCATGCCCAGCGTCTTCGACCGCAGCGTTACCAGGGCGGTTGCCCGGGAGGTTGCAGCAGCGGCCCAGCGGACAGGGGTCGCCAGGCGGCTCCGGCGCAGCCACCGCGTGTCCTACTGGCTCTCCGGCGGCCTGGACACGGGGCGATAGCGGCGAAGACGGAGCCCACCCCTATTTTATTCCTCCCCCGTCAATGGGGAGGAAACCGGAACTTGCCGCAGCAGAGAAAGGGAGTGTCGTATGACAGACCGCCATCCTGCGATTGCGTATGGCGTCACCATCCGAACGGAGTACCCCAACCGCCCCGGGATGCTTGGCAAGGTCACCTCCGCCATCGGCAACGCGGGGGGAGACATCTCCGGCCTCGACCTTGTCCATTCCAGCCGCGAGACCACCATCCGTGACTTCACCGTAAACGCGCGCGACGTCGCGCACGGCCAGCAAGTGGTGGCAGCGGTGCGCTCCATCGCAGAGGTGACGGTGGTAAGCGTCTCCGACCCCACGTTCCTCCTGCACCTGGGCGGCAAGATAGAGATGCGGTCCAAGTCGCCCATCAAGACCCGCAACGACCTCTCCATGGCCTACACGCCCGGCGTCGCCCGCGTCTGCATGGCAATACACGATGACCCCGCCGCCGTATGGACTCTTACCACCAAAAGCAACACCGTAGCCGTGGTCACCGACGGCACCGCAGTCCTGGGACTGGGGGATATTGGCCCTGCCGCAGCGATGCCTGTCATGGAAGGCAAAGCCATGCTGTTCAAGGAAATGGCTGACGTGGACGCATGGCCCATCTGCCTTGCCACCAAAGACCCCGAAGAGATCATTGAGACGGTGACGAACATCGCTACCGGTTTCGGCGGCATCAACCTGGAGGACATCTCCGCGCCCAGGTGCTTCTACATCGAAGAGCGGCTGAAGGAGGTCCTGGAAATCCCGGTATTCCACGATGACCAGCATGGCACAGCGGTCGTTGTCCTGGCGGCCCTCTACAACTCCCTGAAGATCGTCCGCAAGAACATCGAAGACCTCAAGACAGTCATCGTCGGCGTCGGCGCCGGCGGCACTGCCACGGCGAAGCTGTTCTACGAAGCGGGCATGCGCAACATCATCGGGTTCGACCGCACAGGAGCAGTCCACCGGGGGCGGGACTTCAACGGCAGCCCCGGCAAGCAGTGGCTTGCCCAGTACTGCAACCCGGCGAACTACCGGGGCGACCTCATGGGCGCAATGGAGGGGGCAGACCTCTTCGTTGGCCTGTCTGCTCCCGGGGTGCTCAACGCAGAGCACCTCAAGCGCATGGACAGGGATGCCATCGTCTTTGCGATGGCCAATCCCGACCCCGAGATCTTTCCGGAAGAGGCCTTGCCCCACGTGCGCGTCATGGGCACCGGCCGCTCCGACTATCCCAACCAGATCAACAACGCGCTGTGTTTCCCCGGTTTCTTCCGCGGCCTGCTGGACTGCCGCGCCCACGAGGTGAACACGGAGATGAAGCTTGCGGCGGCCAACGCCATCGCCACTGCCGTCCCCGCCAACCAGCTCAGCGAAGAGAACGTCATGCCCAACGTCTTCGACCGCAACGTGGCCCGCCACGTGGCCCGCGCGGTTGTGGAGGCCGCCTACAAGACCGGCGCGGCCCAACGCTCGCGCCGCCGCCGCACCTACGGCCTGGGCGCGTACAAATAGGGGCGCAGAGGCAACCCGCCCGCCTGTCCCAGAAGGCGAGGCGTCGCTCAAGGCCTCACGTAGGGAGGGCAGCCTGCTGCCCCCCTACATTTGCATCATGAGACACGCTCGCGTAGTCCGCCTCTACGCAGACCCGGCGGCCACAGCTCGACCGGTTGGAGCAGATCCCGGGAGCCTGGCTCACAATTTTGGCGAACCCATCTGGCAATGACGTATCTCGCAAAATGCCGCCAATCCGTAGATGCCGTAATGATTGTCAAGGAAGGGAGGGGCCAGGAGAAAGGGGAAGGAACGAACGGAGTGCCCCTGCTCAGGACCGCGAAGCAGAGAGACCCTGCCCCTACAGGTAGTTGGCCGCAGCGGTCGTCGCGAGTCCCCAGGGGAGGCGGGCGACAGCATAGGGATCGCGCCAGCTACTTGCCGTTCAGCGCCTTGAAGACCGCTTCCGGCGTCATGGGCAGCCCGCGCAGCCGCTTGCCCGTGGCGCGGTAGATGGCGTTGGCAAGCGCCGCTGCGGGAGGGACGATGGGGACCTCGCCGACGCCCCGCGCGCCGTAGGGGCCGTCGGGCGCGGGGACCTCCACGATCACCGCGTCAATCATGGGGGTGTCCAGGGAGGTAGGCATCCGGTAGTCCAGCAGCGTGGGGTTCCGCAGCATGCCTTTGGCGTAGTCGTAGTACTCGGTCAGCGCCCAGCCGATGCCCTGGAGCGCCCCTCCCTGTATCTGCCCTTCCACCATCGTGGGGTTGATGGCTTTGCCCACATCCTGGAAGGCGGTATAGCGCAGCACCGTCACCTTGCCGGTCTCGGGGTCAACCTCCACCTCCGCCACGTGCGCCGCGAACTGGTGGGCAGGCTGCAACCGCGTAACCGCGCCGTAACCCGCAATGGGGCCACTGGCTGCGCGGGCGGAGTTCCCCGCGATGGTCTTCATGTCCACCTTCTGCTCCGGGTTCTCCTTCAGCCAGAACATGCCGCCGCCGTACTCCACATCCTGGGCGGGCGCTTTGAAGTGCGCGGCGGCGTGAATCTTCAGCAAGCGGATGGCGTCTTTGCACGCCTCGTGGACGGCTGCGCCCATGCTGTAGGTGGTGCGGCTGCCCGCGCTCAGGTCCGTGTAGGGGGCCGTTTCCGTGTCGGCCATGCGCACGGTGACGTCCTCCAGGGGAACCTGCATCTCGTCCGCGGCCATCTGGGCCATGGTGGTGCGCGTGCCCGTCAGGTCCACCTGGCCGCTGAGCAGGCTCACGGTGCCATCGGGCAGCACGTGGACGATGGCGCTGGAGGTGAGGGTCGCGCCGGACCAGTAGCCCAGCGCCAGGCCACGGCCTCGGTGCGGGCCTTCCGGCGCGGGCGATGTCCAGCACGGGTGCCGGGACACCTGGCGCAAGACCTCCTTCAGCCCAATGCGGTTGTAGGGCTGGCCGTTGGTAGCCTTCCCGCCCTCGTCCGTCGCGTTGACCATGCGGAACTGGAGCGGGTCCATGCCCAGCTTCTCGGCCACCTCGTCCATGTGGCTTTCGACGGCGAAGGCGATGGGCGTGCCGCCGGGGGCGCGGTAGGCCTGCACGCGTGGCTTGTTAGTGACGACGTCGTACCCTTCGATCCTGATGTTGGGTATCGTGTAGGGGCCGAAGCTGACGGTGGCAGCGCCGCCCACGGGCGCGCCGGGGAACGCCCCCGCGTCCATGACGATCCTGGCGTAGCCGGCGGTGAGCCTTCCGTCTCTCTTGACGCCGGTCTTGATGACGGCATGCATGGGCGAACCCGGCCCCGTTGCACGGAAGACCTCCGCTCGGGACATCACGATCTTCACGGGGCGCAGCGCTCTGCGGGAGAGCATGGCGGCGATGGGCTCCAGAATGGCGTAGATCTTGCCGCCGAAGCCGCCGCCGACCTCTGTGGGAATCACGTTGATCTTGTGCAGCGGCATGTCCAGGAGTTGCGACAGCGAACGCCTGATACCGAAGGCGCCCTGGGTGGTTGACCAGACCGTGAGCTTTCCATCGCGCTCGTAAGACACAACGGTGCTTGTCGGCTCCAGGTATCCCTGGTGCACCATCTTCGTGGAGTAGGCGGTCTCGTGGACGATGTCCGCCTCGGCAAAGCCTTTCTCCACGTCGCCGAAGCCGGACTCCATAATCATCGCCACGTTGCTCGGCTTCGTGGGGCGCTCGCCCAGTGTCCTGGTGAACAGGTCTTCGTGGAGGAGCGGCGCGCCGGGCTTCATGGCCTCCAGCGCATCCTCCACGGGCGGCAGCACCTCGTACTGCACGTCAATCAGCTCCAACGCCTGCTCCGCTGCCTCCGGCGAGACGGCCGCGACGGCGGCAACAGCGTGGCCGTCGTACAGGGCTTTGTCGTGGGCAATGGTCATCTTGCGCAGGTCAACGAGGCTGATGACCAGCTCTCCGCCGATGGAGCCTGCGACCTTCTCGATGGGCGGGAGGTCTTGCGCGGTCACCACGGCGTAGACGCCGGGGAGGGCTTCCGCCTTGCTGGCGTCTATGCGCAGTATCCTGGCGTGGGGGTGAGGGCTGCGGAGCACCTTGCCATACAACATGCCGGGCAGCTTGATGTCCGCCGCGTACATGGCCCTGCCGGTGACGCGCTCCAGGGCGTCAACCTTACGGGTCCTTGCGCCGATATACCGCTGGGCTTCTTTTGCGGTTGCTGTCATGGCCTGCCTCCTGTTCCCGAAAAGCGCCGCGAAATCGGGTGAAGGGGGAAAGCCCCTGTCATACCTGCGAGAATGCGGTTGGTCCCCACAAGAAAGGGTGGAGTTGTCATCCTGAGCGAGTCGGTCAAACCACGCTCGCCTTCCTCTGCGATCGCCGCAGCGAAGGATCACTCATCAGCCTTGCCATCACGCAAAGGGCTGCGGCAGCAGCCCGCGTTCCACTACTGCCAAACAAGCTTTCGGTGCTGAGGACCTACGCCTTCTGCGCCACGTCCATGATGGCCCGGACGATCTTGTCGTAGCCAGTACACCGGCAGAGGTTCCCCGCGATGGCCAGGCGGATCTCCTGCTCGGTGGGCTTGGGGTTCGTGTTCAGGAAGGCCCTGGCTGAGACCAGGAAGCCGGGAGTGCAGAAGCCGCACTGGAGGGCGCCGTGTTCGATAAAGGCCTCCTGCAGGGGATCCAGCTTGCCGCCCTGGGCCAGTCCTTCGACCGTGGTGACCTTCTGTCCTTCCACTTCGGCGGCCAGGGTGCAGCAGGACACGATGGCCCTGCCGTCCAGCATGACGGTGCACGCGCCGCAGTTGCCGTTGCTGCAGCCTTCCTTGGTGCCCGTAAGCCCAATCTCGTCCCGGAGTGCGTCCAGGAGCGTCTGCCAGGGCTGGACCAGGATTTCCTGGGGGTCGCCGTTGACTATGAAGGTGAGGGGTATCTTGGGCACGGTGTCCTCCGTAGAAATGTATTGGCAAACGACGGGCCGATGCCACGGCCCTCCGGACGGCTTAGGCGGTGAGAGATTCTTCGCCAAGCGGCTCGCGTCCCCAAACCTAGGCCGTTTGACCACTTGGCTCCAGAATGACACCTCACCACACACACCTTCACGCAGTTGTGCTAGTCCACCTTCTGGGCCAGGGACGCCAGGCACATGCGCAGGGTCCGGCGGGTCAGCACCTTCACCAGCTCCCTGCGGTACTCAGCGGTGCCGCGCACGTCCGAGATGGGGCGCGCCGCCTCCACCGCCTTCTCGCCCGCCTCTGCAATGAGCGCGGCGGTGATCTGCTTGCCCTCCAGGACGGCCTCGGCAGCCTTGGCGCGGACAGGCGTCGGCGCTACAGACGCCAGGGCGATGCGGGCGGTGGCGCAGCGATTGGTGCGGGAATCCAGGGCGATCATGCAGCCCACGCCCGCGACCGCAATGTCCATCTCGTTCCTGGGGATGAAGCGGAGGTAGTGGCCGCTGCTGTTGGGTGGAGGCGGAGGCACAATGACCTCCTGGATGATCTCATCGGGGGCGCAGACGTTCTGGCCTGGCCCGGTGAAGAACTCCTCCAGCAACACCTCGCGGCTGCCTCTGGGGCTGGTGAGCAGTACCTTAGCCCCGAAGGTGACGAGGCCGGGGATGGTATCGCCCGATGGTGCGGAGTTGCCGATGTTGCCGGCCATGCTGGCGCGGTTCTGGATCTGGGTGGAGCCTACGAGCTGGCAGGACTCGTGAATGGAGCCGTAGTGCTGGACCACCGCTGGGAAATGGGCGGTATCGGTGCAGCAGACGGCGGCGCCCACGTGGAGGCCGTCGCCGGGCACCCACTCCAGGCGCTTCATCTCGGGGATACGCTTGATGTCCAGGACGATGGAAGGGGTCCGCCGGTTGACGCGCATCTGGTCAACGAGGTCTGAACCGCCGACCAGGGCGCGTATGTCCCCTGGGCCTTTGGCCTGGGCCAGGACGTGGTGCGCCTCTTGCAGCGACTTGGGAGCAGCATAGGTGAATGGTTTCAATGGGCCCTCCACAGGCGTTTGCTGGGATTATACCGATGCCTCTTCAGATTGGCAACGATTGACACCTCAAAGGCAAAGAGTATCATAGCAGGTAGGCGGCGTTTTGGGGGGTTGTCCAAGCCGATGGCCTGCCCCTTGGTTTCGTCCACCTACGTGCACCGCTTTTCGCAGCCCCAGCCCTGTAACGAGGCAAAGCCTTTTTCGGGTGAACAGGCGGCGGGCCCCCGCAGCACGGCTGACGGCCCTATCAAAGGAGGCCCCATGTTTCGCTATCGCTATTCCCAGTGGGACGGCACCCAGCGCATCTTTGAGCTGGACGACGACACCATCATGGACGAGCTGTCCGAGGACATCATGGCCCACGGGGACCTCCAGCGCGCCCTGCGCAACATGATGCAGCGGGGCGTACGCGGGCGGGAGGGCGACGGGCTGCGGGGCCTGCGGGACCTGCGGGAGCGCCTGCGTCAGCGCCGGCAGGAGAACCTGGACCGCTATAACCTCAATAACGTCTTCAAGGATATTGAAGAGAAGCTGAACAACATCGTTCAGAAGGAGCGGGGCGGCATTGACCGGCGTGTCCAGGAGACACGGGAGCAGGCCGCTGAGAACACAGAGCTTTCGCCGGAGCAGAAGGAGAAGCTGCTGGACATGATGGAGCAGCGGGCCAACCGCAACCGGGACCAGCTTGACCAGCTCCCGGACAGTCC
>JACQUI010000280.1 GCA_016210395.1 Chloroflexota bacterium
CATCCAGGACGTCTTCGAGGCCGTCGGCGCCCACTCCCGAGGCTCCATCAACGACGCCGAGCTTCTGGAGATTGAGCGCCGCGCCTGCCCCGGCGAAGGTTCCTGCGCCGGCCTGTTCACCGCCAACACCATGTCCACCTTCATCGAGGCCCTGGGCATGTCCCTGCCCGGCGACGCCGCCATCCCCGCCGTTGACCCGCGCAAGGCCGAGGAGTGCAAGCTGGCCGGCGAGACCGTCCTGGCCCTGCTGAAGCTGGGCCTCAAGCCCCGCGACATCATGACGCGGGAGGCCTTTGAGAACGCCATCACCGTGACGCTTGCGATGGGAGGCTCCACGAACCTGGTGCTGCACTCTCTGGCCATGGCCCATGAAGCCGGCGTCAACCTCAGCCTTGACGACTTCAACCGCATCAGCGACAAGACCCCTTACATCGCTGACATGAAGCCCGGCGGGAAGTACGTCATGGCCGACCTGGGGCGCATCGGCGGCATCGCACAGGTGATGAAGCGGCTGCTGGATGCAAGGCTCCTCCACGGCGACGCCGTCACCGTCACGGGCAAGACCCTGGCTGAAAACCTGAAGGACGTGAAGCTGCGTGACGACCAGGATATCGTCTACCCCGTGAGCAAGCCCCTGACTCCTACCGGAGGCATGGTCATCATCAAGGGCAATCTGGCCCCAGAGGGCGGTGTTATCAAGGTGGCTGGCAACCAGCACCTCCAGCAAACCGGCCCCGCCAAGGTCTTCGACAGCGAAGCCGACGCCTTTGCCGCCGTGCAGGGCCAGGAGATCAAGGCGGGCGACGTGGTTGTCATCCGGTACGAAGGCCCCAAGGGCGGCCCCGGCATGCGCGAGATGCTTGCGGTCACCGCGGCCCTGGTGGGTCAGGGCCTGGGCGAGAGCGTCGCGCTGCTCACCGACGGGCGCTTCTCCGGCGCGACCCACGGCCTCATGGTCGGCCACGTTGCGCCCGAGGCGGCAAACGGCGGCCCCATCGCCGTCGTCCGCACCGGCGACATGATCACCGTGGACGCCGTCAACAAGCGCCTGGACATGAAGGTCTCCGACGCGGAGATCAAGCGCCGTTTCCAGGGCTGGCAGCCCATCCCGCCCCGCGAGACGCGCGGCGCGCTGGCCAAGTACGCCAAGCTCGTCGGCTCCGCTGCCCAGGGAGCGGTGACGGGGTAAAATGAAAGCATGGGTACGTTCCTCCACCACATAGAGATCGGCGACCCCCAAGGGCAACGTTACGAGCGCGTAGAGGCTCTAGTGGATACCGGCGCGTCCTACACAACGCTGCCCGCGTCGCTGCTTCGCAGCCTCGGCGTACAGTCCTTGGGACAACGCCCTTTTGAGCTGGCGGACGAAAGAGTGGTTATGCTCGATATCGGCCAGACCTGGGTCCGGATCAATGGCTCAGCTATGATTCGAGCCGTCGTTTTCAGTCCAGGCGAAGACAGCATACTTGGTGTGGACACGCTAGAGGGTCTTGGCCTCGCTGTTGATCCTGTGCGGAAGCGACTTTTCCCCGTTCCTGGATTGCTGAAGCGAGTGCGCGAATAAGCTGACCAGCGAAAGGAGGTTGGTATGTCGCAAGAGCAAGGCTTCTGGGAAAAGGCGTGGAGCACAATCAAAAGCGTTCCCGGTATGGGCCTGGAGTCCACTACCGATGCCATGGATACTCTTTCAGGCAAGAAAATCGAGGAGCAATTGGAAGAGTTCCGCAAAGTTTTTGCTCCAGTCCTCCTTGGCCTTCACGACCAAGTGAGAGGCCAGGAGCAAAGGCTAGGCCTTCTGGAAAAAGCTACAGCAGAGCAAGTGGAAAAGACTCGGTCATTTGAGGAAGGGCTGTACTCAATCCGACAACAATTCAAATCGGTGACCACAAGTAGGAACGTAGCCTTTGTTGCTCTGGGCGTCTCTCTCATTTCACTCGGGGTAGCCCTATGGGCGAGTCCTTAGAGAGCATAGCCATCTCATACAGAGAAAGGTATGGCCAGGACAGCCAATCGTATGATCGCCTGAAGGAGCTTGCACAGACACGGGTGACGTTCTACGATGCGTCAGAGGGCACAGCAACCCGGAAACGTGCCACTAGCGTGTTGAGCCTGATGGGCCCAGCCCTTGAGCACATTGCGAACCCGCTGCTGGGTCCCGCGGCTGGTGTACCAACAGAGGGAACACGCCTAACAGCGGAGAGATATCTGAGGTTCCAGCAAATGTCTGACAGGCTGGCGTCTGATATAAGCAAACTCAGGAACCTACAACCAGGCCATCGAGCAGATTCTTGACTGCAAACATGGCCTCCTTCCGCGACACCTCGGAAGTCTTCGACCTTGGATGTTGACCCTACCAACCGTCGTTTGGTGCGCACACCTGGCCTCTTGAAGTAGCCATGCAGCCTCGCATCTCCCTTATCACTCTCGGCGTAGCCGACCTGGAGCGGGCCATCCGCTTCTACCGAGACGGCCTCGGTTTCCCCATGTCCGGCGCCAGCGTTGCAGGGGAGGTCGCCTTCTTCCGCACCGGCGGCGTCGCGCTGGCCCTGTACCCCCGCCATCTCCTTGCCCACGACGCCAACCTCGCTCCCGAAGGCACAGGTTTTGGCGGCATCGCCCTGGCCCACAACGTCCGTGCCAAAGAGGAGGTGGACGACGTCATTTCCCAGGCGGTAGCCGCCGGAGGACGCCTCCTCAAGGCAGCCAGGCAAGCGGACTGGGGCGGCTACTCCGGCTACTTCGCCGACCCGGACGGGCATCCATGGGAAGTGGCCTGGAACCCCTTCTTCCCCTTCGCCGCCGACGGGACACTGCAGTTACCCCCGTAGGCCAGAGGAGCGGAAGGCCCTCGAAGCTGGTCCAGGGAAACGCTACCCCGGCTGCGGCCCCGTCTTCGCGCCGGCCTCGGCCTTGGCCTTCCGGCACTCCTCGCACTGGCACAGGCGGCGCAGCGTCTCAAAGGGGTAGATGCCGGTGAGATGGAAGTCGCTCCACAGGAACTGCAGGGCGTAGCGGCCCACCTGCGCGTAGTCCAGCGCCTCCACGTCCCGGCGCACGTCTGAAAGACTGATCACCCGCTTGCCGGTAAGCTCATTGACGCATTCGGCGCAGCCGCACTGGTACCGCAACGCGCGGTGCTCGTGATAGCCCTGATGGCCATCATCCCAGACAATATGGATGCCGTCCGGCAGCAAGCGGATGTCTTTTGGCTCGGGCATTCGGGTCCCTCAAAGAATCTTCGTCGGCTGAAGCCGCCGCTTCCCGCAGCGGTTCGGCCTTCCCGCTTCAGCGAATCGCTTTGGTTGCAGGGTAGCAGAAAAGCGGGGCGTGTGCACCCCGCCTCGGAAGAGAGGCGCGCCAAACGGTTACGTTGTAGTTACGAAACCCTTTGTACTAGAACATGCTGCCTTTGTGACAGTCATCACATTCACTACCTGGATAACCTGAATCAGTTGTGATACTAGGCACAAAGTTGACAAAAACGTCGCGCCCAACTAGCATTCAAACATGTCACATCGTTTGCTAGTGTTCGATTGTCCTCAGCCAGGGAGCGCCCCACAATTTTCGCGTGGCCTCATGGCCATGCCGTGACGCAAACGCACTACGTTGCCCACCTGGGCGGAGGACGTTGATGATAGCTGAGAACACCGGCAACAAGATACACCCCATTCTGCTCGTCGCGGGCTCTATCGTGGCGGCCGTCGGCGGGGCCGCCCTCCTGCTCGTTTCCCTCGGCGGATACATCTTGGTCGTGGTTGTGCTGGCCCCGCTGATGTTTTTCGCCGCCGCCGGTTGGCTGTTCGCCAGCGCGTCCGGCTTCGTTGCCAGGCTCATTGGGGGCGCCGCAAAGGCCCGTTCGTCCCGCAGCCTGGCAACCGTGGGAGGCACAGCGGTCCAGTTGCCCCACGACGTGGACATATTCCGGGGGCTCTCCTCGGCTCAGATGAGCCAGGTCGCTGCGCTGGGCAGCATCTTGAGCGCTCCCGCAGGGGAAGTCCTGGGCAAGGCAGGCGAGCGCGGCACGGGCATTTTCATCCTTCTGAGCGGCAGGGCTGAGCTGTCCGCCCGCTCCGGCATGGGAGAGATGACCGTGCGAATTGCCGAGGAAGGGGAGACGCTGCCGCTGGCCGCCCTTCTTGGCGATGGCGCCCTCATCACCTCAATCACCGCCATGACCGACGTGGAGGTCCTTGCCATCCCCAGGGATAATCTGCTCGCCCTGTTCAGGAAGCAACCGGACATTGGCTCCCGGCTCTATGCAAACGTGGCCGAAATCCTGGCAGGACGCTACAGAGCGGCTCTTTTCCACTTTACCTCCGGCACGCAACGCGCATCTGCGCCGGCTGATCTGTGGGCAAACGTGTAGCTAGCCGTCATTGACCAACTGAAAGGAGGCTCGTATGACTCTGGCGCCTGGCCTCACGAACTCGGTGCTGCTCGCTGGCTTGGAGCACGCACAGCTAGAGAGGATAGCGGCAATTACACGGGTGGTGGACGCCCCCCGAGGTACTATTGTCATCAGAGAGGGCGATCTCCTGAAAGAGCTATACATCATTGAACAGGGCACGATGAAGCTTACTATGGACGCCCGCCTCTGGGAGGGCAGCACCACCTTGCGCTGTATCGTGAACGTCATTGGGCCCTACGGCGCCGTCGGTTGGTCGGCGCTTGTAGAGCCAAACCTGGCGACGCTCTCGGCGCAGGCCAAGACCGATTGCCGCTTGCTTGCGATCAATGGCCAGAGGTTCCTCGGGCTGATGGACCAGGACCCTGTCATGGGGCACAAGGTGATGAAGGCGCTGGCAGGGCTCGTGGCCGACCGCCTTGAAGCGACGCGGCAATGCCTGTTGTCGGAAAAAGTGGCGGACCTCATGCGGCACCCCGTTATGGGCCGCGTCCTCGTATAAGTCCCCGGTCTGAAGTTGTGCGAAGGAGGAGGCCGATGATTCCTCCTGTGAACCTGCGACCAGCGACCAGAGACGACGTCTCAAGGGTCCACCGGTGGCTCCATGACCGCGCGGTCTATGACTCCTGGTTCGGCCTCGACCCCCTGGGCAGGCCGGTGCACATCGGCTATTCGCCGCCGGAAGTCCTGCAACAGTGCGCAGACGACTGGCAGGCGTTTCTCAACGTCAACCACCACAAGGTCCTCTCTGTCCATGCCCTGGAGGAAGGCCACATAGGCGAGGCGCAGCTCCACTTCGTAGACGGCGAAACCAGGAGCGCCGAGGTCTTTGTGCTTATTGGGCGACCTTCCTTGTGGCGCAGGGGCTACGGCACGGCAGCGACCGTCAAACTTCTTGACTATTGCTTCTACACCTACGGCCTGGAGGAGATATTTGCCGCCGTTCCGGAAGCGAACGCTTCCGCTATTGCGCTCTTCCAACGCATAGGCTTCACTATTGAGGGGACCCAAAGCGCGAGCCGCTATCGCAAGCAGCCCTGTCTGCTGCTTGCCCTGCGGGAGCCGGCGTTTCAGCAGCGGCGTAGCTGGCTGGTTGAGCCGGTTTCACGTCTGGGCGAGGCGGCCGTCGGACAGGTATTGGCCAGGCCGGCGTGTATGCAGATGGACATCCTCAGAGGCCTCTCCCGTGAGCAGCGCGCTGCAGTAGTTGCCCTCAGCTCGCCTATGAAGGTCCCAGCAGGGTGGGAGATGGGCAAAGCGCAGCATCCGGGCGACTGCCTGTATTTCATCCTCGAAGGGCTGGCCGAGCTGACCGCCTCATCCAGTCTTGGAGAGGTAACGGTCCGCATAGCCCACGAGGGAGAGGCGTTGCCTCTGGCGTCCCTCCTGGGTCAGGGCAGGCTTATTACCTCCATCACAGCAATGACGGAGATGGAGGTGCTGGCTGTGCCCCGTTCCCGGTTCAAGGACTTGTGCGCCAAACGCCCTGACATAGGCAACCTGGTCAACGCCAACATGGCGGAGACCCTTGCAGGCCGGTACAAGGCGGCTCTGGCGCACTTCGCTTCGATGACGCAGCGCGTCGCGACAGCGGACCTGTGGGCCAACATCTAGCCCGGCGTGTTGATGCTGCCCCGGAGAAAGAAAAAAGCCCCCTCTGGAGCAGCTTGAGTCTGCTCCTCTGGGGGCGGTTTCGGAGTGTCCTACTGGCAGCAGCGAACGTTCGCCAGGCTCAGGGGCTAGCGATGGGCGGCGGCGCTCCCCGGCGCCTTCATTTGATTGACCTTGGCGCGGGTGGAGCCGGCATCATCGAAATACGCCTTGTTGATGGGGGTCCACTGCTTCCACTGCGCAGGGACATCGTCCTCAGCAAAGATAGCGTTTACCGGGCAGACAGGCTCGCAGGCAGCGCAATCAATACACTCGGTGGGATTGATGTACAGCATGCGGTCTTCTTCCACGTCCGCGCCGTAGATGCAGTCCACGGGGCACACGTCCACACACGCCTTGTCTTTCACATCCACGCACGGCTCGGCAATCACATAGGTCATGACCAGGTCCTCCTCAGTAGTATGCAGGCCCTTCGCGGGCCATCAGGATGGCAACGGACATTGTAAGGCAACAGTCCTGATATGACAACACGGGTTTGCCGGATTCTCCCGCCCTCTCTCGCCGCGGTTCCGTTTGCTTGGAGGGGCAGGGGAATCCGACGGCCAAAGTCGGACATAAGATACGTTCAAACCTGGCACTTACAGTAAGTGCCAGGTTTGTCAGCCCACCACTCATAAGCAAACGGAACCAACAACCCCGTCTTCTTGCAGTATTTCCTGTGGCTGAGAGACCTGGCCAAGGGAGACCTGGGGGTTTCCCTGTACAGCCAGGACTCCGTGCTCTCCGAAATTGCGCGCCGATGGACCGTCACGCTGGAGGTTGGAGGGTTGGCCCTGCTCCTTTCCACCCTGACAGCCGTTCCTGTTGGTGTGGTCTCCGCCTTGAAACAGGATACCTGCATTGACCACCTTTTGAGAGGCTTCTCGGTCCTGCTCATCGCAGTCCCAACCTTCTGGGCCGCCATCCTGGCGGTCCTGCTGCCCTCTCAGTTCTTCAACTGGACGCCCGTGAAGGTATGGACGCCGTTTACAGAGGATCCCCTTCTCAATTTGCGCCTGGTCCTGATACCCGCCGCAGTCCTGGGGCTGTTTACAGGCGGGCTGGTCATGCGCCTCACGCGAGCGCAGATGCTGGAGGTCATGCGCAATGACTACATCCGGACAGCGAGAGCAAAGGGCCTTGCGGAGCGGGTGATCATCGTGCGGCACGCCCTCAAGAACGCCCTCATCCCCGTGGTGACCGTCATCGGCGGGCAAATAGGATTTCTCATTGGTGGCTCCGTGATCGTCGAGCAGGTCTTCGCCTTGCCGGGCGTGGGGCGCTACCTCTTCTCTTCAATCGGCGCCAGGGACTACCCCGTGGTCCAGGGCGTCACGCTTCTCCTCACCACCTCCATCGTGCTCATCAACCTGGTGGTGGACCTGACCTACAGCTACCTTGACCCCAGAATACGGTATCAATAGTAGGCTGCATGAACAGGCGAGAGACCTCTTCCAGCGCCGGCTACGCTTCCGAGGCGTACGTTCGGAGGCGCCCCCACGTCTTGCTGGAAATCGCCTCCACCATCATCCGACACAAGCCGCTGGGCTTGATCGGCGCTTCGATCATCCTGTTTTTCGGCTCGGTCGCCATCCTGGCGCCGCTGCTTGCTCCCCACTCATACGACCTGCGTGTCGGGCGGCCCTTCCTGGGTCCAGGACAGGAAGGGTTCCTCCTGGGCACCGACTACGTGGGAAGAGACGTACTGACGCGGCTCATGTATGGAGCGAGAAGCTCGCTTCTGGTCGGCCTTGTCACAACCCTCCTTGGAACCGGCGGGGCGGCCTTCATTGGCATCGTCAGCGGATACGCCGGGCGGGGCCTTGATCTCCTGGTCCAGCGCCTGGTGGACGCGGTGCAGGCGTTCCCCGGCCTGGTCCTGATCCTGGCAATCATCTCGGTGTTCGGGACCGGTCTGCTGGACCTTGTCGTGACGCTGGCCTCCTTGATCGCGGCGGGACAGTCCAGGATCGTCCGGAGCGCAACCATGGCGGTCAAAGAGGAGGTCTACATCGAAGCGGCGCGGAGCATAGGGGCCGGCCCGGGACGCATCATCTTCCGCCATATCCTTCCAAACGTCTTTGCACCCATCATCATCATCGCCACCACAACCCTGGGCGGGGTCATTCTGATCGAGGCGGCCCTGAGCTTCCTGGGACTGGGCGTTCCCCCGCCCATGCCCACGTGGGGCGGCATGCTCAGCGGCAGGGCGTTGACGGCGTTCAACCAGTCCCCCTGGCTGGCGGTGTTCCCAGGGCTTGCCCTGACACTCACGGTGTTCGGCTTCAACATGCTGGGCGACGCCCTGCGGGATGTGCTCGACCCCAAGCTACGCGGCCGCTGAGGCGCCCTTTGGCTACCCTCATCTCCTCAGCCGCAGATGCTTGAAGAGCCCTGGCTGCGCCTTCCGCGCCGCCTCCATCGCCTGGTAGACCACGCCGGAGTCGGGGTCGCCCAGAGAGAAGTGGGCGTCCGGCCCCGTGCGTAGCTTGAAGAGGTGGTAGCACTCCCGCAGGTTCAGCTTCGCCAGCACGCGCCGCCTGTGCGCATGCGTCACCGCGTAGGGCGCAACCAGCGGTAGCTCTGCCCACAGCGCGTGGAACGCCTGCTCCGAGCGTTTAACCGCCTCTGCAAAGGTCTCCGCAAGGCCGGCGTCCTCCACCAGCTTCGGCGTCACGTACCCGTGCTCTACCGTCAGGGCTTGCGGGATATAGGTCTGCATCCGGTGGCGTTTGTACTCGCGGTACGCGCCGTAGTCCATGAGCAGGTCAAAGGTGTAGTCCACCATCTCCAGCTCACGGACTGGCGCATCGTGGGGGCCAAGCCTGCTCAACCCCTCGCCTATGACGGCCGTGCGCTCCTCTTGTGTCATGGACTGCACACGTTGCCAGACCGCCTCATACGGCTGGTTGGCGTAGCGGTAGAGCAAGGCGGCTGCCACCTTTGACTCCGCCTCTTTGTCATAGTGCACGAGCTTCGCCTGCACCTGCATTCCATCCAGCGGTTCAACAAGCGGCGTGGCCCGTTCCCGCAGTGCGTCCCGCGTTTGGGCCAGATAGGGGCTGGCGTCGGCGTACTTGATGAGCGTCGGCGTGATCTTGCGGCCCTCGGTCTTCAGCGCCTCGCCCAGCGCGCGTTCCTCGGCGATGTCCGAGGACGCCAGCTTCGCGATGGCGTGCTCCATGGTCCGGGCGTTCATGGTCACGCCGACGTTGGTCAGCGTGGCGGCGGGCAGCAGAAAGCGCGCCGAGTCCGTGGCCTCCCGGCGCAGGCGCAGGGCGTACGCGCTCTCCCGCTCCTTCTCGCCCCTGGGCTTGACCGTGCGCAGGTAGGCGATCAGGCCGTTCACAAGGTCTTCATAGGCCGCGAAGAGCGCCTCGCAGGCTTCCACGTAGACGCTGCGCAGGGTGGGGTGCGCCTCCAGCTCTTGTGGCGCGTGGTAGCTGCCCTTGCCGATCACCTGGTAGCGCGACGACTTCTCCGTGTACGAGGCCAGGCGGTTGTCCTCCAGTGTGTCGGCGGCCAGGCGGGAGATGTCCTCCACGGCCATGTGGATGACGGCGTGCTCCGCCACCGAGGCGTGGCCATAGTTCACGACCCAGCGCTCGTGGAAGTCCGCCGCCTTCTCCTCGCTGACCACCCTGGCAATCTGGTCGAAGGGCTCAGGGCTGCGCGAGGTCATGGCGAAGGTAACGGCGATCTGCTCCTCCGTCAGCGTGCGGGGGTCCAGGGGATAGATGCGGGGCGAGGAAGGCATGGGCGCTCCGAAGTGGGGGTAGGGATAGGATACAACGCCAGGGAGGGAG
>JACQUI010000281.1 GCA_016210395.1 Chloroflexota bacterium
GGGTTGGACCTAACCCCCGGCCCCTCCTCTAAAGGGAAGGGGAGCTTGACGGGACATTGTTTTTTTGGAGAAACGATTCATTGGGGGAGGCTGGAAACGAGCGCCGAAGATAGCCGACCACTGCGGCGATGGTAGCAAGCGTGGGGCGGGATGGAGAAGCGATGGATGGCAGAAGAAGCTGCGCTTTTCGGCATTGCGCCAGCGGAACGGCAGTTGCTAAGATAGAGCAGCCGGCAGGGAGGCAGCGACCTATCGCAGCTATTCGACACAGCCACCCCTGGGACGTTTCCATAGCCGAGGCCCAGGCCATCCAACTCCGGCTGGCGGCCCAGGTTTCCCGGGAGAGCGGCATCCCTGACCAGGCGCGCTACGTTGCCGGAGCCGACCTTTCGCCCCCTGATGGCGAAGGCCTCGTCCAGTGCGGCATCGTGGTGCTGGAGTACCCAGCCCTGGCAGTCGTTGAAGTGAAGACGGCCAGGGGCCTGCCCGGGTTCCCCTACGTGCCGGGGCTGCTCTCCTTCCGGGAGTCGCCCCTGGTGCTGGCGGCGCTGGAGCGCCTGGAGCACACGCCGGACTTGCTGCTGTGCGACGGCCAGGGGCTGGCGCATCCCCGGCGGTTCGGGCTGGCCTGCCACCTGGGCGTGCTGACCGGCCTGGCCACCATCGGCTGCGCCAAGTCACGGCTGACGGGCAGGCACGAGGCGGTGGCGCTGGAACGGGGCGGCTGGTCGCCGCTGGTGGACAGGGGCGAGGTCGTTGGGGCCGCGTTGCGCACCAGAGAAGGCGTGCAGCCGCTGTACGTCTCCATCGGCCACCGGGTTGACCTGCCGTCGGCGGTCCGCTGGACGCTAGCCTGTTGCCGCCGCTACCGCGTGCCTGAGCCGACGCGCCTGGCGCACTTCGCGGCGGCGGGAAAACTGTGATGTGGGTGTAAGCCAATCTAGGTTCCTTCACCTTGGGTAAAGAGGTCCACGATGGCTGGCTGGAATAATACAAGGCTTGCATCTGCTTCCCGTCCCTCTGTCTGTTGGGGATCTACAGAATCTTTGTTCCTCACGCTTATTGCCTTTCTGTCAGGCGCTTGGGAAGCCGTCTTACTGTTTCGCTTCCTTGACCAATTCTATGAGTTCAGTTGGTTGGCCATCATCCCAGTCGTCTTACTACCGGCACTAATGGCTGTCCCATTGCTCATTCATGAGATTCTATGGGCAAGGCATGGCATGAAAAGGCGGGCCCTGCTACCAATTAAGGCGGCAGCCTTAGGATTTTCAGGGGTCCTATTTTTGGCCTTCATTGCCGTGTTAGTTTCTGTCTCCTCAATCACCGGAGGTGGCTAGGTCCAAATGGTTGGGTTGCTTAGAATGCCTTCACTCTCACCCACTCCGATGCAATCGGGGCGGCCTCTCCCAGGGGAGAGTTGGAACGGCTAGCGTAGCATGTTGATTGAGCAGTACGCTTGTGGGAAAGCAATCGCTTCACCCTCACCCGTCCCGATGGCATCGGGACGGCCTCTCCCCTCAAGGGAGAGGCGGTACCTTCCACAAGCGTTTTTGGCGAAACCGTAGGGGCGTCCCGATAAATCGGGACGCCCCTCACACCACAGACCGAAAAGGACATCATCGTGCAAGACCTGAAGGCAAAGGCACTGGAGATTTCGCAGCGCATCGCGGACCACATGGTGCGGCTTTGACCTGGCGAGCAAGGAGAAGGAGATAGCCGGCCTGGAGGAGCGCAGCGCCTCGCCGGGCTTCTGGAGCGACCAGGAGACGGCGCGCAAGCTCCTGCAGCGCATGGCAAACCTCAAAGAGTCGGTGGATACCTGGCGGGGCCTTGAACGGCGGGCGCGGGACGCCGCCGAGCTGATAGACCTGGCAGTCCAGGAAGAGGACGCATCGCTGGGAGCGAGCATCCAATCGGACGTGGCGTCCCTGGAGGCGGAGCTTCGCAGGCTGGAGTTCCAGCTCCAGTTCTCCGGCCCCTATGACGAGCGCACGGCCATCCTGGCCGTCCACGCCGGCGCCGGCGGCACCGAGTCCCAGGACTGGGCCGAGATGCTGATGCGCATGTACCTCCGGTGGGGGGAGCGCAGCGGCTACAAGGCCCAGGTCATAGACATTGCCGCGGGCGACGAGGCGGGCGTGAAAAGCGCTACCATCGAGATCGCGGGCCGCTGGGCCTATGGCTATCTGAAGGCCGAGCGGGGCGTCCACCGCCTGGTGCGCATCTCTCCGTTCGATGCATCGCACGCGCGGCACACGTCGTTCGTGCTGGTGGAGGTCATGCCGGAGTCGGAAGGCGACGTGGAGCTGCAGATCAACCCCGACGACCTGAAGATAGATGTTTTTCGCGCCGGGGGCCACGGCGGGCAGAACGTGCAGAAGACCTCCACGGCGGTGCGCATCACGCACCTGCCCACGGGCCTGGTGGTGGTCTGCCAGAACGAGCGCTCCCAGCTTCAGAACAAAGAGCTGGCCATGAAGGTGCTCCACGCCCGCCTCATGAACCTGCAAATCAAGCGGCAGCAGGAGGAGCAGGCGCGCATCAAGGGGGAGCACATCCCCGCCGAGTGGGGCAACCAGATCCGCAGCTACGTGCTGCACCCCTACAAGATGGTGAAGGACCACCGCACGGGGTACGAGACGTCGGATACCGGCGCGGTGCTGGACGGCGAGCTCGGCCCGCTGCTGGAGGCATACCTGCTGGGCACGGTGGGGAAGGGGGAGGGGTAGGGCTTCAGTCGCCGGAGTCCCAGCGGCCTACTGAAGATTCCGGGTCATGCAGGCATGCGGGGTCAACCGGCGCCGGGCCACGGAAATCGTAGGAGAAGTCCAACGTCAGCTCGTAGCGGGCCTTCTTGACGATAGCGTCACCCGACAAGTCTTCGGAGATCTCGGGCGTCAGTCTCACTCTGTAGATACGCGCGTCCTCGTCGCCAACCCACAGCTCCACCTGAACAGGCGCCCCACCCAGGGCTGTGGCAGCCCATTCCTTTTCGTAGGGAGACGGGGGTCTCGCGCCTGCGGCAATGAAAACGCCATCGGCCGCATCTTTCCGTTCAGGGAGGCGGACCAAGTAACGGGTCACCGGCCTCCCTTCCAGGGTATCCTCGTCAACTGTTTCTGCCGGCAAGCCTGCCTTGAGCAAGCTTGCGTACGCCGCAAGCTCAGTCCATCCGCCGGCGTACAGCAGGACCGCGCCGTTAGAGCGCCACCAGAAACCCCGCTTGTAACCTGGCGCAATACACTCCTGTTGCCGTCCCGCAAGCCCGCCAAAGACGCCAAACCCCGCCTGTTCCTTGAGCGGCAGGCCATATGCCCGTGGAGTGCTCAGGATGACCAGCGCGGAATAGGACTTGACGACGGCTGCCTTGCGGAGGGCAAGGGCAAAGTCATCGTCGTCCGGCACGATGATGCGGGCGGTGTTAGCCCCAATGGCTCGGACAGACTGGTCCACCGCAGTCTGTGGTGCCTGCCCGGCAAGGAACGAGCAGTTGGCCAGGAGCAGCATGAGAAGGGCGAGGAAAGAAGCGGCCACCACCGGCCGCATGCGGGGTTGGGCAAGGTCCGCCCCTTCAGAGACGGCACGTCCAGCGGCCCGCTCTGTAGACCCTATGCGTGACATAAGTCACCTCCACAAAGCGCCTCTCACACCCTCTAACGATTGAACGGCAAGAATGTCAGGGCATGGACGATTGGGTTGCCGGACCGTTGGACTGCGAGCCGCCTTGCTAGCGGTGATCCCACGAAAGCGCCGAGTAGACTTCACTGCCAGACTGTCCAACCTAGGCGTCGCTCCTCCATATCAGGGACCACCTCTGGGTGCTGTAGCTACTGAACCCCAACTCGGGGTTTGCGACCGGAAAGTCTTGCACGTAGCTATGCCATTGGTCAGCGGTTTTCGCTGTGGCCATGGGGGCAAAGGCGACTTCGTCCCACATGATTCGTTCCACCTCCCTGATCAGGGCGACCTTCTCGTCTCCCTTTGACGCCACTATCTTGTAGTACGTCGCGTCAATTTTTGGGTTGTTGTAGGCGATCCAGTTTCGCGACCCCCCGGTGACGTAGTAGGAGCCGAATTGCTCCGCAGCGGTCATGGTGATCATCGTCATGCAGTAGCTGGCGATATCGTAGTCCGCCTTGCTGAACACGGGGAAGAGCACACCGGAGTTCATCATCTTGATGGTTGCCCTGATGCCTATCTTCGCCAGCTCTCCGGCGTTGTACTCCGCCATCGCGGGGTAATTTCCCGTTTCCCTGGCCACCAGAGTCACATCCAGGCCCTTGGGGTACTCCTCGGCCATGATGCGTTTGGCCTCGGCCAGGTCCTGTTCCTTGGGCTGACGGTAGCCGGGCATCTGCCACACTTCCTCCTCGGTGTGGAACCAGGGTATTTTCCCCGTGGGCACGAACGTGACAGGAGTAGCGGCGCCGTTGTAGACGGTATCTATATACCCCTTGCGGTCCAGGGCCATGTGGACTGCCTTGCGTAGCTTGGTATTGCTGAAAGGCGGCCTCTTGGAGTTCATATAGACGCCCTCGACGGTGCATGTTCCGGGCATCGTTGGCGTGAGTACGATCTTGCCCTCCGCCACCATTTTGTCGTAGACGGGCTTGTTGTCCGGGGTGGGGATGCCCCCGGCAATGTCCAGCCTCCCCGTGAGGAACGCCGTCTGCACTATTGTCGCGCCCCCTGGGATGATGGCGTTTTGCACTTCGTCCAAGTAGGGAGCGCCCTTTTCGTAGTAGTCAGGATTGCGCGCGAACGTCCAAAGGGCCCCTCGTTCAAAGCTCTTCAGCTTGAAGGGGCCGGACCCGTAGGCCCTTTTCTTGAGCATGTCGGCCGTGGTGCCATCGGGAGTGAGGCCACAGTGGCTCAGGACCAGAATGTTGGCGAACTCGGGGAACGGATTGTCCATGTAGACCTGCAGGGTGAGCTCGTCCACCGCCACAACACCGTTGTCCGGCCGGTCAATGTCAATGAACTCCTTCATCCAGCCGCAACGTTCAGACACTTTCCCGTCAATGATGCCCATGATCCGCTTCAGGCTGTACGCTGCGTCCTTGGCAGTCAGGAGGGTACCGTCCCTGGGCCCCGGGTTGTCCGAATACGACTGGAACCGCACGTCATTCCTGAGCTTGAAGGTCCACACCTTGCCATCGGCGCTGACTTCCCAGGATGCGGCGACTTCCGGAGCGATGGACTTGCCATCTGGGTTCCACAGCAGGTTGTTGTACATCTTGGCGTTGTGGATACTGTGCTGTGAGGAGGCGGCAAATGCGATGTCGAAGCTCACGGGGTCGTCGTTACTGTAGTACCTGACCACGCCGCCGCGCTTGGGCTTGGCCACGGGCGCCGGCGTCGGCGTAGGTGTGGCTGTGGGTGTAGGGGTGGCGATCGTGGTCGTCGCAACGGGGGCCGACGTGGGTGTTGGCGCAGGAGTTGGTTCCGCAGAGCCGCAGGCCGCTGCGCCGAGCAACCCAATGGCAATGGCTAGGGAAGGCACGAACATACGGGGGAGCCAGACCGCATTGAGCATAGTGGACTCCTCTTGTTGCGGCTTGCGGTGATGCTACCTGGGGAGGACAACCATACTGCCGCCACACGCCGTCCTGCTGGCGCGGTACGCCAGAAACCGATTTGGTAGGCCACAATAATGCATCTTCCCGCTGGGCATGTCAAGGCGATATGCTGAATCAGCAAGGTCTTCCAGGGTGCGCAGCAAGGAGTAGGGGGTCCCGTTTGCCTGAACGAGCCTGCCCGGAGTGAAGCCGAAGGGTAGGCGCGCGTTCGCGGTCCAACAGGCTCACCATGAACGGGCGTGCACGACGGCCAGAACGTGCAGAAGACCTCGACGGCGGTGCGCATCACCCACCTGCCCAGCGGACTGGTGGTGGTGTGCCAGAACGAGCGATCCCAGCTCCAGAACAAGGAGCTGGCCATGAAGGTGCTCCACGCCCGCCTGATGAACCTGGAGATCAAGCGGCAGCAGGAGGAGCAGGCGCGCATCAAGGGGGAGCACATTCCCGCTGAGTGGGGCAACCAGATCCGCAGCTACGTGCTGCACCCCTACAAGATGGTGAAGGACCATCGCACGGCCTACGAGACGTCGGATACCGGCGCGGTGCTGGACGGCGAGCTTGGCCCGCTGCTGGAGGCGTACCTGCTGGGCACGGTGGGGAAAGGGGAGGGGTAGGCGACGCCTATGGTGGCGAGACTAAACTGTCCTTCGAGCTATGGGTCGTAGGCATACACCCGGATGTTCTTGATGGCAATGGTGTTGGACCCATTCAGCACGCGGCCGTGCAAGACAATGCTGGTGATGGTGGTCGTTGGCGCGTCGGCGTCCGTGGCGTAGGTCGAGACGGGGTTCGGGTTGTTGACCGCGCAGATGCCAATGCCTCCGCGCACATAGCTGGATTCTCGGGGCGGGATATCCCACATTAGTTGGCCCGAAGAGGATGCAGCCACGCTGAAGAAGGTGAGGGCCTCTGGGTCTCGCACCTGAGTCGTGTTTAGCTTCAGCCCTATCTTAGCCCCTGCGGAAGTGGCCACGTGGATGTATTTCAGGCTAGCCATAATACGAATTGCCTTTGAAGCAGGGATGCTCAGGCTAGAAATGGTGGCAATATCCACAAGCGACGTGGATTGTGTGCTGCGTTCCGTTGTATCGCTGGCCTGCAGCCGCCCCATGAGGGACAGGGCGTCGGCGCCACCGGAAGCGTGGCGGCTGGCGTGGTTTTCAGTGTGGTGCTGGTCCACCGTTATCCCCGTGAGGTCGCTGTGCGCCCTGGCGCTGTGGCTTGCTAGCGTGTGCCCCTGGGCGTGATGGTCGTCAATGCCAACCCCTGTCAGGTCGCTGTGCGCTTTGGCGCTATGGCTGGCAAGGGTATGGCTCTGGGCATGATGCTGGTCGCTGGTGACTTGCGTCAGGTTGGTGTGGGACTCTTCCAGGAACTTGCCGAGTCTGACTGCCATCTGCGCTCTCCTTCCTAGCCCTGCGCCAGGTTGACGAAGACCGTCAGGGTTTTCGTGGGGGTGTCTGTGGGTGTGCTTACGTACTGGGCCCGCACAATGTAGTACGGGAAGGGATCGGCGGCCACAGCATAGTCCTTGCTTGCCGAGGACACGGAGAACGTGCTGCCAATGGCGAAGGCGCCGGCGTCTCCCACCTGGGCATTGGAGGCGTGGGCCCCGTACAGGCTGACGTTTACCGATTGGTTGGCCGGGTTATCTACAGCCACCAGAATCCTGCTCTTGCCGTTGGCCTCCACGAGATAATCGTGGGCGGTGCTGTCGTCCGCGACCTCTTCAAACTTGAGGTTGTCTGGCGTCAGGACACCACGGAAGTCTATGCGGGGAGAAATGTCGGTCTTGGTTGCCATAGTTAGGCGCCTCCTCCTGGCAGCGGGGCTACTCTCTGCGTCAGGACACCGTCACGTCGTCGAGCAGCATCAGCGGCGCGGCGATGATGTAGGCGGTGTACACGTCCCACAGGTCCCTGTCGCTGAGCACCCCTTTGGCGATCCACACGTCGTCCACGATGCCGTTGGTGAGCTTGCTGGACACGGCTCCGCCCTGGAGCTTCTGGGCGCCCAGGGCCAGGGCGAGTGTGGCGTTGAACAGCGCATGATCGGAGGGCGTGGCTGTTGCCATCACCTCGCCATTTACGGCCAACTTGACGCCCACGTTACGCTCATACGAGATGGTGATCAGGTTGTGGCCGGGGTGCAACGCCCTGGTCGATGTCAGGATGTAGGACGTGCCGTTGGTGTTCTTGAAGAACCCCTCGATTTTCTTGTCCGACTTGACCTTGATGTATGCCTTGGCCTCTGAGGTGTTGGCCAGGCAGACCGCCATGCCGTTGGCCGGGCTGTTGTCCACGTTGACCAGGGCGCCGATGGTGACCTTGTCATGGGACGACCAACTCCCCCCTGCGACTCCCTGGAAGGAGGCAAGTACACCGGTGCGGTCTGCATGGGCGGAGCCACCCCACAGCTTTCCGCTCATTCCGTAGGTTCCGCTTGCATCGTAGTCGCTATTACCTCGGAAGTAGAGCCAGTATTGGCCTGCAACGGCGTCTAGTTCAAAGGGGAAGTCGCATCGGTGTAGGGGGGCTAGAGTCCGGACCTTGCATACTGCGTCGTCTCCGCTTGTGTCATTCCAAGAGGAGCCATTGTAGCCACAAAGCATCCCGCTGATGTCGTCCGCGTTCCCTCGGTTCAACAGGAGGTAGTTATTGACATCTCCGCTGTTGTACTCAAAGACCACTCGTACCTCTATGTTGGGGATGTTCAAGGGTGTATTGAAAAAGAAATCTTTCCAAACAAAGCTGGCTGTCAACGTGGAAACGTCCAAGGTCGTGCTGGCAGTGCCCAGCAGCGAGCCATCGGACACTTTGTACACCTTGACGTAGCCGGTGCCTGTGGGAGCCCCTGTTTCTCTTCTTAGGCGGAAACCCACCTGGACAAGGTCGCCATTCAAAGTGATTTTCTGGCCGGCCCTTGGCCACGTGCCGCCGGCGGTATGTCCATTCGATTCGTTGGGATTGCCGTGCTCAAAGATGAAGTACGGCCCGCCGTCAATTACTGAGTTGACGTCGAGGACCTTTGCGGCACTGAGGTCTGTGGGACTGACAGATGGGGCCGCCAAGATGACGCCAGGGCTAAGGGCGCTCCCGCCCTCATTCCTGAACTTCACACTCTTCCATCGCCCCTCCGGCACAGGCACTGCGAGGTAGTAGTCGCTGGACACTTTGGTCGGCTGAAGAGCGGTGAAGCTGTCCTGGCCCTGGTCCGCCACCTCGTCGCTGATGTGGCCGGCACCGATGTCCATGCCGTAGTCCAGCATGCCGGCGGCCTGGGCGGTGACGCCTCCCTGCCCAACCAGGACTTTCCTGCGCAGCAAGTCGCGGATGAACGGGGTGTCGTCGACCATGGGCCAGAAGTGCAGAAGGTCGGGGCCAAACTTGTCCATCACCACCTTGCGGGCGCGGGCCAGGGCGTGGATGCGATTGTATTCAACCGAAGTGGTCATTGATCGCCTCCTACAATTTGGGTAGCATGCCAAACCTACAGTCGCTGCGCTCTATTTCTTTGGAATCAGGCCCAGCTTGGCCATAAGGGCAATCATTCCCATGCTAGTGGCTCTGGCCTTGATGATCGGCGTAGGGTTCAATTTCTTGTGCTCGGCCCACTTCTCAACAGTCCGCACCATAGCTTTGAACGCTATCTGCCACGCCAGAACACCATCGGTTTGATTCAGGTCCAACACAAGTTCACTGGAAGCTGGAGCAACGCCGGAAGTAGCGTAGTTCAGCGGAGGGCAGAACTGGTTAATCCACCCTCCAATACCCCAGAAACCCATGATGGTTTCCATACTGTCTAAGCGTGTCCCAAAACCTTGATGCGGTGGCTGGGTGGTATCCACGACAGACTTCGCTCGCAGGTCTGGCTCCACATGCGGATTTCCCGTTATGTCATGAGGAAGGATGACGTCATAGGGGGACGGTTGCCATGTTCCAGGGTCGTTTATCATCTGCAAGCCCAACGTAGTCGCATTTACAGTTGATGCCAGGGTAGTCCCCAGATGATGCAGCCACAAGCCCTGCGTGAAGAAGCCTATGAACCCCTGTTTCCCGGATGAAACAGGGCGGTGGTGTAGATTGGGGCTGAAGGAGGGCTTTGTGCATGCGTAAGCAGGAGTGGCAGCGGGGCTGGAAGCGGTATAATCGTAACTGCAA
>JACQUI010000284.1 GCA_016210395.1 Chloroflexota bacterium
CCCCAGGACATGACGGGGTGGAAGCTCATAAGTCAGGTTGGCACACAGGTGTTTGTCTTCCCACCGGGGTTCATCCTGGATGCAGGCGCAACAGTGCAGATCACCAGCGGCCCAAACAGCCGCTCACAGCCACCGTCGGTCCTCCAGTGGCTGAACGCCGACGGCAATCCCCGAAAGCAGGCAGTCTGGAATGACAACGGCGATCCTGCGCTTCTGTACGATATAGCGGGGAACCTGGTGTCGTCCTATCCGTGAGAGGGATTGTGATTTTTCTCGCAATTCGGTCATCATAAAGGGATTCCGTTGTTGACACCCCCTAGGCCCGATGATATAGTGCAGCCGAGTTAGCCCATTCTCACCACCTCAGGGGGAGCTATGCCGCTGAATATCATCGCCCTGGCCAAGCAAGTGCTTGACCCGGAAACGCCGGTTTCCGCCTACCGCATTGACCGGCAAAAGAAACGCGTCGAAACCGACCCCACCAAGAAGATCGCTCCCGTGATCAACGGCTTCGACGAGAACGCAGTGGAAGCCGCGCTCCGCATCCGCGAGGCAGGCAATGACGTGAAGATCACCGTGATCTCCGCGGGCGCGTCCTTCGTCTCCGATGTCATGAAGAAGGCCCTCTCCATGGGTTCCGATGAGATGGTGCTCGTCCAGGACCCGGCGCTTGACGGCGTGAGCGACAGCACCATCACCGCCAAGGTCCTGGCAGCTGCCATCAAGACGATCGGCCAGTTTGACCTGATCATTGCCGGCCGTCAGGCCTCCGACTGGGACAACGCCCAGGTGCCGTTCGGCCTTGCCGAACTCCTTGGCGTCCCCTGCATTCCCGTGACACGCAAGGTAGAGATTCAAAACGGCAACGTCGTGTGCGAGCGCGTCATCCCCAACGGCTACGAGATCGTCTCCGCGCCGTTGCCCGCCGTCGTCACCGTCAGCAACGAGCTCGGCCAGCCACGCTATCCAACCATGCGCAATATCATGGCCGCAGCGCGCAAGAAGCCACAGACGTGGAGCCTTGCCGATGTTGGCGTTACCAACCTGACTCCAAAACTCACCATGCTGGACTTGGTCATACCCCAGAAACAGTCCCAGTGCGAGATCATCCAGGGCGAAGACAACAACCCTGTGGACGCCGCTAAGAAGCTCGCTCTCCGTATGCGGGAAGCGAAGCTCATTTAGCCGCCCGCTTCGCGGTCCCAAAGCAAGCGCTCTTCGTCCACATGCTGGGTGAGCATGCAAACATACAACACAGGGGGAACCATGGCAGACGCAAAAGGGGTACTGGTCATAGGCGAGCAATCCGGCGGCCAGTTGGATATGACCGCCAAAGAGCTCCTGGCCCATGGCCGCAAGGTAGCCGCCAGCCTCAACGAACCTCTCAGCATCGCCCTCCTGGGCGACGACCTCGGAGCCCTCCCCAAGGAAGCAATTGCCTTCGGGGCCGACCGCGTCTTCGCGGTCACCGACCCCATCCTCAAGGACGCACAGCCGGAAGCCTATCTGGCAGCCCTGGCCAAGCTGGCAAAGGATCAATCGCCTAAGGTCATCCTCTTGGCCAAGACCCCCCTGGGCAGCCACATCGGCCCCCGCCTGGCCTTCCGCCTGGACAGCGCTTTGGCGCAAGATTGCCTGGAAGTCAAGGTAGACGGCGGGAAGCTCGTGGGCAGCCGCCCCGTGTTTGGCGGCAACTGCATGGCCTCAGTCGCCTGCAACGGCCTGCCCATGATGGCCGTCATCCGTGCAAAGACCATAGACCCGCTGGAGCGCAGCAATAGCCGCTCCGGAGAGGTCGTGCAGGTCAAGCCGAATCTGGATCCCAGCGTTGTGAAGGCCAAGGTCGTTAAGCGCGTTGAGGAGAAGCAGGAAGGCAAGCGGCTGGAGGATGCGGAGGTTATCGTCAGCGGAGGACGCGGCGTCGGAGGAGCCGAGCCATTCCAGAAAGAGCTCAAGGAGCTTGCAGATCTCTTGGGCGGCGGCGTCAGCTCCAGCCGTGCTGCCGTGGACATTGGATGGGTCCCCTATTCCTACCAGGTGGGACTCACCGGCAAGTCCGTTGCTCCACGGGTCTACATTGCCGTGGGCATCTCAGGCGCCAGCCAGCACATGGCCGGCCTCAGCGGCGCCAAGAACATCGTCGCCATCAACAAAGACGCCAACGCCAACATTTTCAAGGAGGCCCGGTTCGGCGTCGTTGGCGAATGGCAAAAAGTGGTCCCCGCTCTCATACAGGCAATTCGAGAGCTAAAGTAGCTCAACGTGCCGCAAATACGCGCGGTCATCTCTTGAAGGGGCGGTTGGCGAACCGTCCCTTCAACGCAATTCCGGTAGACAAAGGAGCGCCTTGGACACCGATTTTGACATTGACGCCACGGAGCTTACCCGCGCCCTCCGCTCTGCAGAAGTGATTTCCATTCTATTCACCCTCGTAGGAAAAAGCCTGGTCATAGACACCCGGGCCAATGAGAAAGAAGGCCCTATGGTCAGGGTGTTGCCACAAGCGGGCTCCCTGGAGGAGCGCGCGCGTAGCGTCCGCCGCCTTCGTCCCGGCTTTCCTAGGCCTGCGGAGATCACTGCTTTCTCGTGGCCCAAATACGTGCGCAGCCTTCTCCAAACCAACGCCTTTTCCATCATCCAGGCAAGACTCCAAGCTGCCGGAGCGCCCCATGCTCTCCGGCAATTGGCAAAGTCCCTGGACGATCTCCAGAAAATGGAGCGCCGTGAGCTTGCCGCAGTCCTTCAGGGAGAACGGTATCACACAATCTGGTCCAGCCGCCGCTAACCACCCGCACGGCAGGCTCCCATGACCCTCTTCTACCTTGTCCTCACTCTGCACGTTCTGGCCGCTGTTGTCTGGATCGGCGGCATGCTCTTTCTCACCCTGGTCGCCGTTCCCGCCTTCAGGCCGCTGGAGCCTCCCCTGCGAGCCAGGCTCTTCACCCTTGTGGGCCGCCAGTTCCGCTGGGTGGGCTGGACTAGCATCGCTGTCCTCATCTCCACCGGCCTCATCATCCTGACCCACTACGGCGTCGGCCCAGGAGACATCGTAGACGCCTCTTTCTGGGGCACTCAGTTCGGCTCCCGGCTCGCCTTCAAGGCCGGCCTGGTGGCCCTCATGCTCCTGCTCTCTGCCTTCCACGACTTCGTCCTGGGCCCCCGCTCCACGGCGCTGTCGCAAGGTGCGGCCAACCCACAGCGGGCAGCCGCGTTTCGCCGCCGGGTTGGCTGGCTTGCCCGTCTCACCCTCGTGCTGGCCATCATCGTGGTTTGGACGTCCGTCGGGCTGACCAGATAGTGCGGGCCGACTACATTCCCTTGTGGGCATGGGATGCAAGGAATACAATGGCCTTTAATGCGTCGCGTGGCAAAGGGCCAGGCGGTCAGTGGTGTAGGCAGGAATACAGATTAGATGAGCAATCAGACGGCAGCGGTTGCCGCGCCCCCTGGCGAGCAAGGGAAGGGCTGGTGGTCGCGGACTTTCGATTCCTTCCAGATCCCTCAATACCGGTTGTTCTTGTCTGCCATCATGGCTCAGATGGCCGCCATGAACATGCAGATGGTAGCGCGGGCCTGGTTGGTGTATGAGCTGACCAACTCCTACGCCATGCTGGGCCTCATCGGGCTGGCGAACGCGGTCCCCATGCTCGGCCTGTCCCTCTTTGGCGGCGTCATGGCCGACCGCGTGCAGAAAAAGCGCGTGCTGAGAGACGGACAGTGGGCGTTGGGCGCGGTGGCCATTGCCACAGGCGTGGCCATAGTCCTGGGAATCATCAGTATTGACAAGGGAACGGGCGTTGGATTCCTGATGGCCACGTCCGTGTTGCAGGGCATCGTCAGTGGACTCATGATGCCATCCCGCCAGGCGATAATCCCGGAGATCGTCGGCCCTGCGAGACTCATGAACGCAGTAGCCTTGAACAACGCAGGGATGAATCTGAACCGCCTGCTTGCCCCTGGCGTTGCGGGCCTCCTCATCGCAGTCCTTGGAGTTGAGCTTGTCTTCTTTACTATAGGAGGCCTGGAGATCTTGGGCGGGCTGCTGGCGGCTTTCCTCCACACGAGCGGCGCGCTGCCATCCCTGAGACGCGGGACCATGCACGAGATGAAGGAGGGGCTGGTCTACGTGCGGGACCACACGTTGCTCATGGGCCTGCTGTTCCTGACGCTTCTCAGCGTCCTCCTGTCCATGCCCTACATGTCCTTGATGCCGGCCTTTGCCAAGGATATTCAGGTCGTGCAACCAGGCGGATACGCCTGGGTCGGCAACATACCTCTCCTGGGCAGCGTGCCGGAACTCCTTACGAAGTCCAGTTTCCGCCTGGGTCTCCTCACCAGCATCTCAGGCATTGGCGCCCTGATTGGGTCGCTGTTGGTGGCCTCCATGGCCAGCAAGCACCACGGGCCGGCGTTTCTGTGGACCATCCTGGGAGTCGGTGTCATGCTGGCCCTGTATTCGTTCACCACGTCCTTTACATTCGCGCTGCTGTTCATGATCGGCGTCGGGTTCGCCCAGTCCGCGCGCATGTCTCTGAGCAACGGCCTGGTGCAAAATGCCGTGGATGACGCCCACCGCGGGCGGGTGATGAGCATCTACATGATGGAGTTCGGTCTGAGCAGCTTCAGCGCCTTCGGCGTCGCGGTGCTGGCAGATGTAATCGGCATCAAGTGGGCTGTGGGCGGCGCGGCCGTCCTGTTGGTGCCTATCGCCCTATTCTACTTCGCCTTTGTGCCGGGCCTCAGGCGGATGCGCTAGCACGCCACATCGCACTCGATGGGCTGCCGCGCATGCGATGGCTTCGCCCAG
>JACQUI010000293.1 GCA_016210395.1 Chloroflexota bacterium
AGATGACGCCGTTGGAAGCGCCCGTGGCGTATCCCGCCAGGATCATGCCCTCCACCAGGGTATGGGGGTCGCTTTCCAGGATGCCCTTGTCGTTGAATGCCCCAGGGTCGCCCTCTTCACAGTTGCACAGGATGTACTTGATGGGGCCGGGCGAGCCACTCAAAAAGCGCCACTTGGTGCCTGTGGGGAAGGCCGCGCCGCCCCTGCCGCGCAGTCCCGACGCGGTCACCTGCTCCTGCACCTGCTGAGGCGTCATGCCGGACAGCGCCTTGTTCAGTCCAGCGTAGCCGCCCGTGGCGATGTACTCGAAGGCATCGCAAGGGTCATTGTTGCCGGCGTTGCGCAGCGCGATGCGCACCTGCCCCTTCATCATCTCCAGGGAGTCAAGAGAAGGGGTCCTGCCGTCCGCAGCGGCATCCCCCTGAACGGCCAGGGCGCGCTCCCACGCAGGCTGTTTGCGCGCAAGGTGAGCGTCCACAAGGCCCGGGACATCTTCCGCCGCAACGTTGGCGTAGAACACCCGTGGCCCGCCGGGAAGCTGGATGTCCACCAGGGGCTCGGCGTAGCACAGCCCCAGGCAGCCCACCTCGCTCACAGTCACGTCCAGGCCCCGTGATATGGCCAGTGACCTGAACGCCTCGGCTACTTCCACGGCTCCCGCAGCCTGGCCGCACAGCGCGGCGCCCACACGAACGCGCGGCTTTCCCGCCAGCGACTGTTGCCGGAGCAGGGCTTGCTTCTTGAGGGACTCGAAGGCTTCGGTCATGTTACGAGTGATGCAGACAAGGCGCGGACACGCCTGGCGCTCCCATCAGCTACCGGTGAGCAGGGGCAGGGCTGAGGTCATCCATCCGCCGGCGCGCCTTTTGCGGCGTCAGCCTGCCGGCCAGGTGATGGTCTATGGACATCACGGGCGCCTGCGCGCACGCGCCCAGACAGGTGTTGAACTTGACGCTTATCCGCTTGTCCGGTGTATCGCCCTCAGAGGACAGCCCCACGGAAGCCAGCACCTCTTTGATCACGTTAGGGGCGCCCAGCAAATGGCAGGTGGGTCCCCAGCACACCTCAACCACATGATCGCAGGGCGGCTCAAAGCGGAAGTTAGGGTAGAACGAGGCCACGCCCCACACGTCGTTTTCAGAGCAATGGGCAAGCTCTGCCACCGCCTCGATACCCTCAGGTGGAATATACCCAATAGCGTCTTCTATGGCCAGGAGAGAGGAAAGAACAGTGACCGTTCCCTCTTGCTGGTCCTGCAATGCCTTCCGAATGGTGGCCCGAAGGGTATCGGCGCTGGGCTGCACACGTCGCTCCAGATAGCCAGGATTCCAACTGTGCATGGTATCACAATCGCCAAAACACCTTCAACCGCAAATTCGCGTCTTGCCGGCGAATTGCCCGCACCCGGCGGCAAACTGGTCAGGCGCCCAAAGCACACCCTGATTACCGATTTCGCTTCCCTGAGTCCTGTTTATGGCGATGCTGTATGCCAATGGCACGACTTCTTGCTATACTGTTGCCTCTTCACGTCGCCTTGCCTCTAGTCCTCGTGGCCTTCGTCCATCCTTGCCACTTTTCATCGAATGCCTGCGCCGCGCTTATGGAACTGCTTATCCGCATGTACGTGGCGGCACATGTCGCCCTTATTAGCACATGTAGTGTTTGTTTTCGTAACCTCATACAAATAATACGACGGCCTAACGGGTGTCTATGGTTGACATTCGTAACGGCGCGTAGTATAAACTGTGTCGCTGGGCCAGCCTTCGCCTGGAGGGCTGGCTGTGAGGAAGTCCCTATCTTCGGAGGATGCTGGTCATGTCTACTTTCCTGTGGCGCAAGCCAGGTCTCTTGTTGGGCATCCTTGCGGGGGCCGGCCTTTTGACGGCCGTCGCCTGTGGCGCAAGTGAGCCTACCCCTGCCCCAACCCCGACGACACCCCCACAGGCCACTGCCACCAATACTCCCGCGCCTTCTACAAGCGTAGCCACGCCGACCCCCACGTCTTCCACCGGCGTCGTGGCTACTCCCACGCCTTCCGCCACCGCTACACCTACCCCCGTGCCGAGCGTTCAGCCCAAGCGCGGCGGTATCGTGCGGCGCAGCGGCACCGAAGACCCGCCCACCTTCGACACACACAACGCCACGTCATCCGCCCATAACGTCCACAACGCCAAGATGTATAGCAACCTGCTGTGGAACCCGGTGGGCCGCGAGATCATCCCGGACGCCGCGGAGTCCTACTCCGTCTCTGCCGACGGCAAGGTCTGGACCTTCAAGCTTCGCCCCGACGTCAAGTTCCAGACTGGCTACAAGCCCGCCCATCCCAGGGACGGCACCACCATGACCTCCAAGGACGTGAAGTGGTCCCTGGAGAAGATCATGGGACTCAACGGCCAGACCATCTCCGCGCGCTCCGGCTGGATGAAAGAGTTCGTGGACATTGACCGGCCCGACAACGGCATCGAGACCGTGGACAACCTCACGCTGAAAATCCATCTGATCCAGCCCTTCGCCGGCCTGGCCGACATCCTGGTGATCGGGTTCACCGCCATCTACCCCGACGGCATCACCGCCAGCGACCTGGCCAAGCGTCCCTATGGCACCGGCCCCTTCAAGCTGAAGGACTTCCAGCGCGGCGCTTTCTGGGACTATGAGCGCAATCCGGAATACTTCAAACCCGGCCTGCCCTACCTGGACGGCTACCGGCACATCAACATGGACGGCACCGCCATTATCCAGACTGCCTTCCTGACGAACAAGCTGGACATCAGCGCCGGCAACCCGACGCTGGACAACGAGAAGGAGTTCGAGAAGCGCGTCAAGTCCGGCCAGATTTACATGCTGCCGTACGGCACCGGCTGCAGGCCCCAGGTCATCAACATGAACTCCACCAAGCCTCCGTTCTCGGAGAAGCGCCTGCGGCAGGCCGTGAACTTGGCCATAGACCGCGCGGCCTACACTGAGGTTGTGCACGAGGGATTCGCGGAGCCCCATTTCTATCTCGACACCAATGGATGGGGCCGCACCACCGAGGAGGTCATGCAGGCCCCCGGCTACCGCCAGCCCCATGCGGCTGACGTGGAAGAGGCCAAGAAGATCGTCAAGGAGCTGCACCCCAACGGCCTGGACCTCACCATGATGGTCCGGAACTCCAGCAACTACCAGACCCAGGGAGAATACCTTGCCGGCGAGCTCAAGAAGATCGGCATCAACGTCACCCTCCAGGTCCTGGACTCAACGGTCATTTTCGATAGGGCCGCAAAGCTGGACTACACCCTCTGGAGCTACTATTTCTGCCAGACCACCGGCTCCCCGGAGGAGCTCGTGGGCAGCTACTTCGTGACGGGCGGTTCCCGCAACTGGATTGGGTTCAGCGACCCCAAAGTTGACGCAGGCTACCTGGACATGGCCGCCACTGGCGACCCCATCCAGCGCAGGCAGAAGGCCCTGGCCCTGGAGGACCGGATTCTGGACTTCCTGCCCAGCGCGCCGCTGCCTGTGCACACCTCCAACCGCCTGGTGTACAGCTACGTCAAAGACGTGCCTCTGACCATTACCTTCTACACGTGGGAGAAGGACGAGCGCATCTGGCGCTCTGACGTCTAGACTCCCGCTGACCCCAATCACACAAAGGAAGAGGCCCCGTTGAAGCACGGGGCCTCTTCCTTTGTTGTTGATGGCGATGTCTCACGCGTAGCCGGCAGTGGCGCCTTGCTCGACCCGCGTCATTGCTGAGCTACGCTATCACTATTCCTTTGCCATACCTCTGTTGCTGTTCCTTGTATAGCCGGCACATCTCCCTACCTAGTCTTGTTGCCCTATCTATGACATTCGTGTTATGGCAACCACGTCCGCGGCGCATAGCTGTTTTCGTATCGTATTTGCTCTGCTTCGATTGTTCTTGACAACCTCGTGCATTTCATGTACTACTAGTGCGCCCATCAAGGATGGATTCTCAGCAATCGGGAAGAACCCCAAAAGCCATCGCCAATCAGGCCCAATACGCGGGTGCAGGAGAAGCTATGTCGTTCGTGATCTGGCGCAAACCCGGTCTCATGCTCGGTGTCCTCAGCGCATTGGGGCTGCTGGCAGCAGCGGCCTGCGGCGCACAAGAAGCGCCAACGCCTACTCCCACTACGCCGGCGCCCATCGCTACCAACACCCCCAGGCCCGCGACCCCAACGCCGACAACGCCAAGCGGCGGGCCAACCACGGTCGTCGCCACGCCGACGCCGGTCCCAACGGCTACACCAACGCCCGTGCCGACCGTCAAACCCAAACGCGGCGGCATCCTGAGGCAGAGTGGCAGCGAAGATCCGCCCTCCTTTGACAGCCACACCGCCACCTCCGGGGCCCACATCCCCCACAACGGCAAGCTCTATAGCCAGCTCCTCTGGAACCCCAGGGGGGACGAAATCGTCCCCGATGCCGCCGAGTCCTACACTATCTCTGCCGACGGCAAGACATGGACGTTCAAGCTGCGCCA
>JACQUI010000019.1 GCA_016210395.1 Chloroflexota bacterium
CCGATGCATCGGGACCTACGACCGCTGCCTACCTAGGGCCGCGGCAGCCGTCCCTTGCTGTGGTCGTGCAAGTGATTGCACTATGTCCGCCTGCCAACCGGCGGGCGTCCCCAGAGCAGGGTCTTTCGGTGGAGGGACTATCTCTTCTCCCTTGAGGGGAGAGGACTAAGGTGAGGGTGAAGCGTACTGCTCAGAAATGCAAAGCTATTCTGTTGTTGACCTTCAGGGTGCGGCCATCCAGCCGAAACGCCGCAAGACCCTGGTCCCCAGAGCGGCATCGCTTGTTCCCTCGCAAGCGATGGGCGTATCATATCCGAAATATCATGACAAGAAAATCAGGAAACAACTACGGATACTCCTGCCCCCTCTAATCTCGCCCCTCCGCCTGCCAAACCCGCTATCCGCTCCCTTACGTCAAAGGGCGCTGTCCTCTGGTCGCGCATTACCGAAGCCCTCTTCGTACAGGACTTCCGCCGCTTCATACTCGCTATGGTCTTCTTCACGGGGGCCATACATATGGGCGGCACGGCGCAGGGGTGGCTGGTCAACGACCTGACCGGCTCCAGCCTGGCGCTGGGCACGGTCCAATCCCTCTTCAGCATCATGATCCTTTTTTTCTCGCCTCTGGGCGGCGTCCTGGCCGACCGGGTCGAGAAAAAACTCATCGTGCTTTTCACGTGGGTTGCGACCGCCGGCATATTCGGCGTTCTTGCCCTGCTTATCGTGAGGGGCCACATAGAGATGTGGCACTTGTTCGCTGCTTCCACACTGCAGGGCCTGGTGTTCTCCTTCAACATCACGTCGCGGTTCGGCCTCATCTCACAGCTGGTGCGGGACGGGCTGCTGAAGAACGCGACGTCCATGGTAGCCCTGACGTTCAACATCAACGGCTTGCTGTTTCCGCTCCTGGGGGGCGCAGTCATTGACCTCATTGGAGTCGGCTGGGCATACGTGGTGATTACGCTGCTGTACGTGGCGTCTGCCGCGATGGTGACCAGGGTGCCCCGGCAAGGAGTATTGCCTCGGCAGGCGCGCTCCAGCCTCATGAAGGACTTCGTCATAGGCTTCCGGTTTCTCAAGGGCCAGCCTGTGCTTCTGGGCCTCACGTGCCTGGCGCTCTCATCCGTGGCGTTGGGTCAGCCCTACCTCGTGTTGTTGCCCAAGATGGCAACAGAGACCTTTCATGTCGAGGCCTCCGGGCTGGGATTGCTCATCAGCATGGCCGGCCTTGGCGGCATAGCGGGGAATCTGATACTGGCGGGGCTGGCAAGCGGCGTGCGCCTTGGCAGGCTTGCCATAGCAATGGCGCTGGCCTCGGGCCTTGGACTCATCATCCTGGCGCTCATAGGCAACATGCTGCTGGGCGTCATCGTGCTGGCTCTCATCGGCCTGACGAGCCTGCCTGCGTTCACCATCATTGAGTCGCTGTTGCAGCGGCACACCCCGCCGGAGATGCGGGGCCGCGTCATGAGCCTCTACATGATGGTGTGGGGGCTATTCCCTGTGGGCGTACTTCTGTCCTCCGCGCTGGCAGACGCTGTTGGCTTGTGGCTGCCGCTGGTGATTGACGGCGTTGGCATGGCCGCGGTCGCGCTCATAGCGATGCGGGTATTCCCTGGGCTGCTGACACTCACGGCCAGGGAAGACCCGCCCAAACAAGCGCCGTAGGTCCGCCCCCTGCGTCTGCTCGTTGTTTGGTTCTCCTGGGCAGAGCGCGTACCCCCGTTCGTGGTGAGCTTGTCGAACCACGAAGCCTCCACGGAACGTGGCGCGCTACGCCTCCCACTGTACGCGGGCCTGTGCTAGAATGCGGCAACGCTTTTCGCCGGAGGTCCAATGGATATCTCCGCAGTCCGAGCCGCCATCCCCGTCACCAAGAATCTCATCTACATGAACACAGGCTGGTCGGGGCCGTCTCCCACCAGGGTGACGCGACGTATCACAGACCAGCTCACCTACGAGGTGGAGCGCGGCCCGGCGACGCTGGATGCCTTGCCGCGCTCCAGGGCAGTGCACGAGGAGCTGGCCAAGGCGGTAGGTGGACTGCTGAACGCTCCGGAGGACACTATCGCCTTGACGCAGAGCACCACCCACGGCTTGCTCATCGTGGTCAACGGCCTGGACTGGTCACCAGGAGATGAAATCGTCACCTGCTCACTGGAGCATCCATCCGTGATGCTGCCCAGCCTCCTGTTGCAGCGGTCGCACGGCGTAAGGGTGCGGGTGGCGGAGATCAGCCCGAATGACGACAAGGCCACCATCCTTGCCAAGATGGAGGCGGAGATGTCGGAGCGGACGCGCCTCGTCTTCGTGAGCCACATCCAGTTCTCCTGCGGCCTCCGTTTTCCTGCGCAAGAGCTGGCGGAGATGGCCCACCGGCGCGGCGGCTACCTGCTCCTGGACGCCGCCCAGTGCGCCGGCCAGATCGCCATTGACGTGCGGGGCTGGGACGTGGACTTCTACTCCATCCCTGGACACAAGTGGCTGATGGGCCCCGACGGCACTGGCGCCCTGTATATCCGCAAGGAGCTGCTGCCTGCCGTCACTCCGCGCTACCCCGCCCACGGCGCGGTAGAGGAGTACGACGTCAAGACCGGCGCGCTGAAGCTGAACGAAAGCAACCCGCGCAAGTTTCGCATGAGCACCACCAGCACTGCGCTGGAGGCGGGCATGGCTGAGGCCATCGCCTTCCAGCGTGAGATTGGGCCTGATGTCATCGAGGCGCGAGGGCTGGCCCTGGCCGCCACGCTGCGAGACGGCTTGTACTCCATTCCCGGCGTCGCCATCACGTCCCCCGACGGGGGCGAGACGAGCACGGCGCTGGTCACCTTTGCCCTGGCCGGGCGGGAGCCGCGCGAGGTCGTAGAGCTGCTGTGGGCCAGGGGCATCGCCGCCCGGCAGGTGGCGACGCCTCCCGCTGTACGCCTGTGCACGGCCTTCTTCAACACTGAAGAGGAGATCGCCCAGGTGTGCGCAGTCCTGGGGGAGATCGCCCGATAGCATGTCCAACGCCTACGCCCTCCAGGCCAAAGGCCTGGTGAAACGCTTCGGCAGCATCACCGCGGTGGATGGCCTGGACCTCCAGGTTGAACCGGGGGTTACCTACGGCCTCCTTGGGCCTAACGCCTCCGGCAAGACCACCCTGATCCGCCTGCTCATGGGCATTCTGCCGCCAACCCAGGGCGAGGCCACGCTGCTAGGCAAGCGGGTCCCCGACCGCGCGCTGCGCACCCGCGTGGGGTACATGCCCCAGGCCATCGCCCTGTACGAAGACCTGTCCGTGCAGGAGAACGTTACCTTCTACGCTCGCCTTATGGGGGCCTACACCGCGGAAGGCGTTGCCGAGGTCATCGGCCTGGTTGACCTGGCGGACCGGGCAAAAAGCATCGTCGCCGCCCTGAGCGGTGGGATGAAGCGCCGCGCCTCCCTGGCGTGCGCTCTTGTCCACCGCCCCGAGGTTCTGTTCCTGGATGAGCCCACGGTGGGCGTTGACCCGCACCTGCGGGTGCAGTTCTGGGAGCACTTCCAGCGGCTGAACGCCCAGGGCGTGACCATCGTCGTGTCCACCCACATCATGGACGAGGCAGAGCGGTGCACGCGCCTGGGGCTGCTGTACCAGGGACGGCTGATTGCGGAGGGGACGGCCAAAGGGTTGCGGGAGCGGGCTGGAGCAGAGACCCTGGAGCAGGCGTTCTTGAAGTTTTCAGGCAACGGGCAAGCGTGATGAACATCAACCGAATCAGCGCCCTTGCGGTCCGCATCGTCTTGCAGTTCCGGCGGGACCACAGGACCCTTGCGCTCATCGTCGGCGCCCCCATCGTGGTTCTGACGCTGCTGGCCTACCTCATCAACCTGACGCCAAGCCCTGTCCAGGTGGGGGTTGTCCTGGAGGACACCTCGCCACAGGCGCAGCGCCTGGCCGAGGAGTTGCGGTCGCTCCCCTTCTTTGCGCCGCAGGACGTTGCCCGTGACGAGGTTGAGGGCCTGATACAAAGTGGCAGCCTGGAAGCGGCCGTTATCGTCCCGGCAGGGTATGGGTTGCGTTTTCTTGGCCAGCAGGGGCCGGATCTGGAGGTCGTCGTGGACGGCGGCCGCTCGCGCACGGCCCCGCTGGTGCTGCAGGCGCTGGCCCAGGCCAGGGCGAAGGTGGCCGCCGCGCAGATCGGCGCCGAACTGCCCCAGCCGCAGGTCACCTACGTCCATGCGGGGCCGGAGTACAAGACGTTGGACTACTTCGCCCCCACCTTTGTCGCCTTCTTCGCCTTCCTCTTCGTGTACCTGCTGACGGCCGTGGGCTTCCTGCGAGAGCGGGCCTTCGGGACGCTGGAACGCCTTTCCGCCTCGCCGCTGACCAGGACGGAGATGGTGCTGGGGTACATGGCGGGCTTCAGCGCGTTTGCCCTGGTCCAGGCGGCGATCATCCTGCTGTACACGGTGTTTGTCATCGGCATCCACTACACGGGCAACCTGCTCATGGTGTTCGTCATCGTCGCCGTGCTGACCCTGGGCGCGGTGAACATGGGGATTCTGCTGTCCACCTTTGCCAAGACCGAGCTCCAGGCGGTGCAGTTCATCCCCATGGTCATCACGCCGCAGAGCTTGCTGGCGGGCATCTTCTGGCCCATTCCTGACATGCACATCGTGCTCCAGGTAATCGCTCACCTGCTGCCGCTCACCTACGCCAACTTCGCGCTGCAAGAGGTGATGATCAAGGGCGAAAGCATCCTGAGCCCAAGCGTCGCCGCCGACGTCGGGGCGCTGCTGGCCTTCGCCGCCGTCATGGTCGTGCTGGCGTCGATGGCCCTCAGGCGGGCGAGGACGTAGGGCCATCTAACAGTTGGCAAACTGATGGTGTACTATTCAGGTGCAGCTTTGCTAGAGGATCGCGATGGGCTTCACTCGTATAGACGTGGATGTGGCAAATGCGGCTGACTCCAGCCGCCGTCGGACCGTGAGCCTGCTTGTAGACACGGGCGCTCTCGTGACGGTGGTCCCGGCAACCGTGTTGGATGCAATCGGCATCCGGCCCGTGGGGACTCGCCGCTACCGTGGTTTTGGGGGGTCTGTGGACCGGCGCATTGGCATTGCGCAGTTCAGCTACCAGGAGGACATAGCCGGAGGAACGGTCATCTTTGGAGAGCCGGATGATCCTCCTGTCTTGGGTGTCACGGTTCTGGAGGCGCTGGGGTACATCGTAGATCCCGTGAATCGCCGGATCATCCCCGTCGAGTCCCTGATGCTGTAGGAATGCGCCGCGCGCCCTCGGCCTACGCTTCCTGCGCTACAAACCGCGCCGGCTCGATGCTGCCCGGCACGGGCACGCTAACCAGGAGATACCCCGCCTCCTGCAGGCGGCGCGTCATCTCCTCCGCGTGCTCCCGGTTCCGCGTCTCTCCCGTGACCTCCACCATGGCGTGTCCGAAGGGCAGGCCCGGCTCATGGCGAACGTGGTCCACGTCCAGCACGTTCACCTCAGCCTCTGCCAGCACCGCCAGCAGCCGGGCAAGCTGGCCGGGCTTGTCGGCGAGCACCACTTCCACAAGCTGGTAGCGGCCCGCCTGAGCAAGGCCGTGCTCCAGGATGCGCGAGACGAGGTTCATATCCACGTTGCCCCCGCTGAGCACCGCCACCGCCACATCGCTTTCCTGCACCGCCACCGCGCGTTCCAGCAGGGCCGCCACCCCCACAGCTCCCGCGCCTTCCACCAGCAGTTTGGCGCGCTCCAGCAGCAACGCCTGGGCGTGGGCGATGGCCTCCTCACTCACGGTCACCATGTCGTCCACGTATCTGCGCATCACGCGCAAGGGGATTGCGCCCGGCTCGCCGACTGCGATGCCGTCCGCCAGTGTGGGCTTGCTGGGCACGCGCAACCTGCGCTTCTGATGGAATGAGCGCTCAGCCGCAGGGGCCGACGTGGTCTGCACGCCGATGACCCTGGCCCCTGGCGATAGCTCCTTCACCGCCAGCGCAACGCCCGCGATCAGCCCGCCTCCTCCCACGGGGACAAGCACGACGCCGGCGTCGGACGCATCCTCTGCGATCTCCACCCCCAGCGTCCCTTGCCCCGCCACAATGAGCGGGTCGTCAAAGGCGTGGACCAGTGTAAGCCCTTGCTCTTGGGCCAGCGCCTGCGCACGGCCCAGGGCTTTCTCAAAGCTATCGCCATAGGGTATGACTGCTGCGCCGTAGCCCCGCGTGGCCTCGACTTTTGCCAGCGAGGCCCCCACCGGCATCACGATTGTGCATGGGATTCCAGCCTCCCGGGCCGCAAGGGCAACGCCCTGGGCGTGGTTGCCCGCGCTGGCGGCAATGATGCCCGCCTGCCTCTCGGTCCCGTTCAGGGAGGCCACCTTGGAGAGCGCCCCCCGTATCTTGAAAGAGCCCGTGCGCTGAAGGCACTCCGCCTTCAGCAGCACACGGCAGCCCGCCATCGCCGAAAGCTGCCGGGAGGAGAGCATGGGTGTCCGGTGCGCCGTCCTTCGGACCACGGGCAGCGCGCGTTCGATGTCCTGGAAGGTGGGGATGCGCCCCTCATTCGCCTGCGATTCCTCTGCCATCTGGCTGCCCTTTGTTGTATAGTTTCTTAGCCCTTTGCGGACCAATTCTTGGGGCCCCATTATAGTCCATCCCTATATGTCCAGAGTTGCCCATGCCTGCCAATCCCTACACGGTATCCATTCACTACGACCGCCGCCGGTATAGGCAGGACATCGCCGGCTCCATCGCCCGCGCCCACATCAAATGAGCGCGCAGAACCCCTCCGGCGTCTCGCTTCTAGGCGTCATCAGGACGCTGAACCAGCTTCAACAAGATGGCGCTATCGGGGAGTGGGCCATCTTTGGCTCAGTCGCCTATAGCTTGTGGACGGAGCCAATTACGACTGGAGACGTGGATGTCCTCATTTCAGTTGAGAACGACCTGGAGTATGCCCGGCAACTGAGCGCGGTTGCCGGAGTTGGAAGCGGTTTTGCTGCAAGCGGCTTCGGTGTAGAGCTACACGGCACGCGTGTTGAACTCCTCCCAAGCACCTTGAGCCAGCTCTACGCAGACGCCTTACGCAACGCTGCCCCGCATACGATCAAAGGGGAGACGGTGCGGCTCGTGACGCCGCCGTATCTTATCGTTATGGCCCTCGTCGCGTGGCGCAGCGACCCAACTCGCGGCGTGTATGATGAGCAGAGAGCAAGAAGGCTCTTACTGTTGACCACCAGGGAAACGGCAGAGAGGTTGGTGGAACGCTATGCAGACCGAACGCCAGGAGTCACCCCACAACGACTCAGGGAACGCTTCGCCAGGGTCCTCGCTTGAGCGGTTCTGGAAAGCCCAAGCAGCGTACCATGAAGAGGTGGCCGGCATGTCCCTGGATGAGAAGCTCACGCTCCTTGAGCGCCTCATGGAGGACTACAAGGTGCTCAAGCAATCCAAGGCTGCGTGGCGTGAGACGCAACCCCAATGACGCTTCACTCTACGTGATGTACTATCTCTGGTAGCCTTAACCCGTCCGACAGGAACCATTATGCCCATTGACCCCTACACGGTATCCATCCTCTACGACCGCCGCCTGTACAAGCAGGACATCGCCGGCTCCATTGCCCATGCCAGGATGCTGGCCCGCCAGGGCATCATTTCGGGCAAGGACGCCGAAGCTATCCAGCGCGGCCTGGAAAACATCCAGGCAGAGATCGAGGACGGCCTCTTTCCCTGGAAGCCGGAGTTGGAAGACATCCACATGAACATAGAGGCCCGTCTGCTGGAGAAGATAGGCGAGGCCGCCGGCCGCCTGCATACGGCCCGCTCCCGCAACGACCAGGTGAACCTGGACGTGCGCCTGTTCACCAAGGACGCTATCGGCGAGACACTGCGCCGCATCCAGCGGCTGCAAGAGACGGTGCTGCGGATCGCCGAGGAGCACCTGGAGACGGTGCTGCCCGGCTACACCCACACGCAACGGGCGCAGCCCGTGCTCCTGGCGCACCACTACCTGGCCTATTTCCACATGCTCCAGCGGGACAAAGAGCGTTTCCAGGAGTGCTGCCGCCGTGTTGACGTGCTGCCCCTGGGCAGCGGCGCACTGGCAGGTGTCCCCTATCCTATTGACCGTGAGTTCGTCGCCAGGGAGTTGGGCTTTTCCCGCATCAGCGAGAACTCTATGGACGTGGTTGCGGACCGCGATTTCCTCGCCGAATACCTGGCGGACGCCGCCATCTGCATGACCCACCTGTCCCGGCTGGCTGAAGAGGTGGTGCTGTGGTCTTCGGCGGAGTTCGACTTCATGTTCCTGGGCGACCAGTGGGTGACCGGCAGCAGCATTATGCCGCAGAAGCGCAATCCCGACTTCGCCGAGCTGGCCCGCGGCAAGACGGGCCGCGTCTACGGCCACCTGATCGGCCTGCTGACGACGATGAAGGGGTTGCCCCTGACCTACAACCGCGACCTGCAGGAGGACAAGGAAGGCTTCTTCGACACGGTGGACACCCTCCACACGACGCTGGAGGTCTTCGCGGGCATGCTTTCCACCGCGCAGTTCAACAAGGAGCGCATGCGGCAGGCGGCAGAGGAGAGCTA
>JACQUI010000294.1 GCA_016210395.1 Chloroflexota bacterium
AGGCCGCCGGGGTCCACTTTGACCAGTTGACCATCGCCACGCCGCTGCAGGCCCGGGCCTTCGAACTGCTGGGCTTCACGCCAGCCAGCGTGTAGACAGCAAAACTCCGCCGCAGCGCAAGAAACGAAGCTGTCTTGCCTCATAGCGTTCGGAAGTTCAGATTAGGCATTGGTCAAGACGTTGGCGCCTTTGTTGTTGTGCGCCAGGTTTGGAAGGATTCACCCTTCGTCGGAAAAGCGCTGTCGATGATCCTCGTAATTAACGGAATCCCTACCTTGCTTTTTCTGGGATCCTATGGGCTTCTTGCGGGATTCCTTGTGCTTGCGGCCCCTGGGATTCTTCATATCCTCGTCGCTACGGCTGCAAACAGCTTCCTCAAGCAACGGTAGGGCTTTTGCAGCCTGGCATTTCTTCTGTTCATCTTCTTCCCGGCCCTGCTCTGTTGCATTGGCGAACAGCTTGCTGAGACAGCGATAGCCGCTCGCTGAGCGAGCGGCTATCGCACGTGTAGTGGACGCGGTAGCAATGACGGGGACCGTCAAACTGTCCAGACTCCTGGGGCCAGCCGATTGCTACATCGGGTTGGACTTCAGCAGGCCGATGACGTGGCCTTCCGGGTCGGCGAACATGGCGATGGTGACCCCCTCCGTCACCTTGGTGACCGGCATGAGCATCGTGCCGCCGGCCCGGGTCACCCTGTCCAGGGACGCCTGTGGGTCCTCGACCTCAATGTAGATGGTCACGCGGGAGGAATCCCCGTTGCCTCCCTCACCGATGCCGCCTGCAATGCCCTTGCCCTCGTTGTCCAGCAGGCTGTAGTTGCCCATTTCGGGCATCGGAGGGCTGAGTTTCCATCCAAAAACGTCCCCGTAGAACTTCTGAAGTCTGACGGCATCCTTGCCGATGATCTCGAACCAGGTCACCGGGTTGGACATTGTGCTTGTCCTTGTCGCCAGAACTTCGGCCAGCTTGTCGAAGGACTCGTTCCAGCCGGCCCCCGCCCCCTCGCTATGCTCGCCCGCGGGCATGCCCCCATGCCGCAGGGTCATCCTGGTCTTGCCGCCAACCTCTTCGAGCGTCATCGTCACCACCATTTCCAGGGGGAAGTCCTCGCCCATCCCGTAGTGCGAGCCAGGGACCACGTTGCCTTTCTCGTCGGCGAAGCTATCTGTGCAGACGATCCGCTCCATGGGAACGATTTCGCGGTACACGCCCGTGCTCCAGTAGTCCTTGCCATCGGGACTGCGCATGCAGTTGACGTACTTGCCTCCGACGCGGAGGTCTATCTTGCACGCGGGCGCGGTGAACCCTTTCGGGCCCCACCAGCGCATGAGGCGCTCTGGTTCGGTCCACGCCTTCCACACAAGCTCGCGCGGCGCGTCGAAGGTGCGTGTGATGACGAGATCGCTGGTCATTTGCTTGGCCTTGGGTTCGCGAGTAGTGGTCATGTTCTCCTCCTCCTCCGTTTGCTGGTGGTCAACCCTGGGGACCGAAGACGGCGGTAGCGGTTGCTGGAAACTGGATGAGCAGTTTCTTAGCATACAAAGCACACTACTTCAGGGATAGCCTCATGTCAAGCGGTCTTTCTGGGAGCATCAGCGTCTTTCGGTAGTCTTGGGCGAAGGGATGATGAGAAATAGGTGCGACGGGCCCACTGTCCCGACGTTGTCGTGGACTCGCGACATAGTCGGAACCGTGGCCCTGCGAAAGGCGATGGTCTGAGGGATTCTTCGCGAGTCGGCGCGGCATTGGGACCGAAGGTATTCGACCACCCCGCTCTAGAATGACAGTGTGCGTCGCCGATGCTCACAACCATCACTGGCCATAGATTCCGATCACCGAAAGACCCTGCTGGGAGCATCAGGGTCTTTCGATTCTCAGTGTCTGTTTTGCAGGCCGACGTTTCACCCTCCCCGCTATCCTCTCCCGTCAAGGGAGAGGAAGCAGTGCCTTCCCCCTTGACGGGGGAAGGTTAGGATAGGGGCGAAGCGTTCGCCGGCAAATGGGGCCGGACAACCGAAAGACCCTGTCTGGGAGCGGGGATTGCCCCTGTGCAGCGCCCCGCCGTTGCCCGATAATACGGGGCATTCCGGCGCGCCACACTACCCCGCACAGGAGGCAGTCATGGCCCTTCGAGGCTACCAGGTAGAGGACCTCTTCCGCCTGAAGACGGTGGCGGACCCGCAAATCAGCTCCGACGGCAGGCGCATCGCATACGTGGTGACGGAGATTGACGCAAAGGCCGACGGCTACCGCTCCGCCATATGGGTCGCGGAAGACAGCGCAGCGCCCAGGCAGCTTACCTCGGGCGGCAAGAGCGACGCCCAGCCACGGTGGTCGCCCGACGGCCGCTATTTGGCGTTCCTCTCCAACCGCGCGGGCAACGCCAACCAGCTCTACCTGCTGCCCATGACCGGCGGCGACCCGGCCAAGCTCACCGAGCTTCCCCGGGGCGTCAACGAGATCGCGTGGTCGCCCAGGAGCGACGCCATCGCCTTCACCTCTCGCACCGGCGGCGCGCAGGCGGCGGCAGGGCAGACGCCGCCGCCCAGGGTGATCACCTCCTTCAAGCACAAGGTGAACGGCCAGGGCTTCTCCGACGGCAGCCGCCTGCACGTCTTCGTGCTCAGCCTGGAGGGCGGCCAGCCGAAGCAGCTCACCGACGGCGACTGGGACGACGCCCAGATCGCCTGGTCGCCGGACGGAGGCGAGATCGCGTTCATCTCGGCGCGGCACGAGCGGCGCGACTGGGACTCGGCTGAGGACGTGTGGACGGTGCCGGTGGCAAGCGGCGCGGCGCGCCGGTTGACGAAAGGGCAGGGGGCCTTCGCCGCGCCCGCCTTCTCGCCCGATGGGAAGACCATCGCCTTCACCGGCGTGGGCGACCCCGAGGACACCGCAGGCAAGAACTCGCGCGTGTGGGTCGTGCCGGCCCAGGGCGGCGAGCTTCGCGACCTGACCGCCCGCTTCACCCGGAGCATCGTTGCCGGGCCGCTGGCGCCGGGGGCGCCGCCCGCGCCCGTCCAGTGGGCCGCCGACGGCCGCTCCATCCTGGCGCGTGTGCACGACGGCGCGGACACACACCTGTACCGCTTCTCGCTGCGGGACGGCGGGGCGGCGCGGGTCCTGGGCGGCGAGCGGTGCGTCACCGCGTTCTCCGCTGCCAACAACGGGGCGATGGCCTGCCTCATCACCTCGCAGACCACTCCACCGGAGGTCTACCGCACCGACGCAAGGGGATCGGAAGAGGCCAGGGTCTCGGACGCCAACGACGCGCTCACGTCAGAGCTGCGTTTCCCGGAGATCGAGCCGCTTCGCGTGGCGCTGCCCGGCGGCGCGGCCATCGAGGGGTGGGTCATCAAGCCCCTGGACATGCAACGGGGCAAGACGTACCCGCTGGCGCTGGACATCCACGGCGGCCCGCACGCGGCGTTCCAGCACCAGTTCCAGGGCTCGTACCCGCTGGCGCTGGCGTCGCATGGGTGCGGCGTGGTGCAGATGAACCCCCAAGGCAGCACCGGCTGGGGCGAGGAGTTCGCACGCTCCCTCCACGGCGGCCGGGGCGAGCGCGACTTCCCTGAGCTGATGGCAGCCGTGGACCAGGTGATCGCCCAAGGGTGGGTTGACACGGACAGGCTTGGCGTCACCGGCTACTCCTACGGCGGCTACATGACCGGCTGGGCCGTGACTCACACCAACCGCTTCAAAGCCGCCGTCTGGGGCGCGGGCGTCGCCAACCTATACACCATGTTCGCACACACCGACTCCACGGTGCAGCGCTACGCAGAGAACGGCGGCGACCCGTGGAGCATGCGCGAGCAGTACCTGCGCCTCTCGCCCATCAGCTACGTGCAGAACGCCAAGACGCCCATCCTGCTGATGCACGGCGAGGCCGACCTGCGCTGCAACACCATCCAGTCCGACGAGTTCTTCACTGCCTTACGCTATCACGGCGTGGAGGCCGTGCTGGTGCGCTACCCGGGCGAGCACCACGGCTTCCGCCAGCAGGGCAAGCCCTCCAACCGCCTAGACTATGACCAGCGGCTGATGGCCTGGTTCGGCGAGCGGCTGGGGCTGGGGAAGGGGTGAGGGAGAGACTCCGCCCCGCGAACGACCGCAACTTGCCCGCCACACCTCACAGGGTGAGGATGGTAGCAACACAACAAAGGACCCCAGGCCCAAAGTCCTGGGGTCCTTTCAGTCAACGCGTGTCTACCCGCGCGTCATCGGCGCCGGCGCGAGGGAGAGGGATCAGAAGGCGGCGGAGGAGGAACAGGTACACCTCCGTCCACTATTGGTTCCGGCTGCAACTCGCCTACCGGCGCTCTGGCGAACTGCTCAGCCATTCTCAACAAGTCAACGCTCGAGTGGGCTTTGGATATGAGCGCGACGTATGTATTGTTCTGCCACCACCCAACTGAGCTCGGATTCTCATATGGCCGACCCCAGACCAGCACTGTACGGCGCTCGTAGATCTTTCCATCCCACTGGCCCACTTTTACTAGCTGGAGTTCGCCACCGCTATCTTCCACAACCGCCCTGATATTTGGCCGAGACCGATTGTCGACAGAGAGGCTGACTCCGTTGGCGAATATGATGCGGATATGTTCGTCGCCCCACTGCCCAGCGGCTGGGGCCCACACCTCGACAGGCGCCCATTCTCCTGCAAGAGCCGGCGGGAAAGGTATCTCGAAACCCACTCGCGCCTGGGCCTGGGCTACCGAGTCCACGCGCTCCGCCCCAGGAAAGGGCGTGTCGCTGCTTCTTCTTTCCGCCGCCAGGTCGTTGCTGCTGGGTCCATTGACATGAGAGGGGGACTGATAGCCTGTGCCTGCGGGGCTTGCACCAGCCGGGGCAGGAGCAGCGGCTATTTGATCGCCCGCTCTAAACCCACTCCAGTAGATGCTGAACCCCAGGATGGCCAGAGAGACCACGACGAACAGCGCTCGAACACTTGTAGCCTGCAGGATTTTCGTAGCGTATCGCATATGCGTTCTTCCCTGTGACGTTGGACCTCTTGATTGCAGACGCTAGCGCTGCTCTTACGGCGTCCACCATTCCGTAGCGTCTACCAAGATCGGGGCTGAGTGTGGGTCGGTGTCGATTGGCGTTGTGCTGGACCACGCGTAGCACTGGGTGGGTGTGCATTTCACAAGGTCCCACCATTCACCATAGGTCGAGTTGCACGAGCCATGGTTTTCCCGGAACGATCCGGGCTTCCCTGATGAAAACCCAAGGGACTGACTGTGTTTCAACTGGCCGTCTACATACCACACCCAACGGCTGTCGCCGGAATTCCCGATCTGGAACACGTGGTTGCCCAACGCGGCAGTTCCAAGGGGAAGAATATTGTAGACTCCCTCGTCAATCCACACTGCAAACAACTGTCGTTCTCCAAGGTAGTCATACTCGTCCCATCCCAATTCCACATCATTATCGTCGTTGCGCAGCGCGTCTATCGAGCTTATGTATTTTTGAGGAGCTGTTGCATTCCAAACTCCGTTCGACCCCACTACCCACTCCCAATTCCCCGTACTCTCCTCCTCCCCGACCTCCCAATCGACAACCTCGCATCCGCTGTGAGTCGCCTCAGCCAGGCCCCGTGGCCCTGACAGGAGCAGCCCTCATACGAAGCTAGGTCTCGTATCTACGTCCCTGTGCAGGCAAGGTCGAGGCATGTGGGAGGCCATTCAACGTCTGCTTGCCCCACCACCCCCCTTCCCCTATGATTGGGGCGCGCATTGTTGGTGAGCGCCTATGCCTGAACTCCGCATCCTGGTCAAAGACGAGCAGACCCGCTCCCTCGCCACTACCATCACAGCGTTGGCAAGGGAGGGTTTTGAGGTCACCGGCACGCCCTCGGAGGCCGATGCCCTCAACCGCCTGCGCCAGGGCGCATGCGATATCCTCATCTACAACTCCCGTCCCCAGCCTGCGCCTGGCGACGCCGCCGGCGATGAGCCTCCCACCTCTCTCATCTTGGTCCGGTACGGCGCGGGCAAGTATATCGGCGTGCTGGGCGGCGCGGGCTGGCGGCTCGTCCCAATGGACGACCGCCCCGAGACGCTGCGTTCCGCGCTGCACCTGGCCTCCGTGGGCAAGGGCGAAGGCCCCAAAGACCCCGTTGGACCTCTTGCGGAGGCGGCGCTCTCTGCGCTTGCCCTGGAACCTCGCCAGGTGCTGGGGAAACTCCTGGACGAGGCGCGCGACCTGACGGAGGCCGAGCACGGCCTCATCCTGGCATGGAGCGAAGAGAAGGCCACGCTGGCCGTCGAGCGCACGACGCTGGCCGGCGGGAGCGCCGCAGCCGCTCCGGCGCTGAGCGTGCTGGCCTCGCTGGCGCTTGAACAGGGACGGCCCATCGTGTCGCCGGCCAAGGACATACCGCCCGACCTCCAGGGAACGCTGGCAGCGGCAGGCATCGGCAGCGCCATCGCCGTGCCGCTGCATCTGGCGAAGAGGCGGCTTGGGGCGCTGGCGCTGGCCAGGAAGAGCGGGGGGAAGCCGTTCGTTGCATCGCAGAAGCAGGCTGCCGTTTCCTTCGCTGCGGCGCTGGCGCTGGCGCTGCACGGCCAGCGTCTCCAGAACGAGGTAGAGGAGCAGCTTGCCCAGGGGATTACGCTGCGCAGCCAGCTCAAGGAGAAGGACGCGGCCCTGGCGGACGTCCAGCCGCAGTTGGAACGACGGCTGCAGGAGGTGCGCGCCCTCAACGGTCTTGTCCAGGGCCAGGGCAAGAAGGTGGTGGAGCTGGAGGAGCGGTACACCTCCATGGCCAACCGGTACATCGCCGCGCTCAGTTCCGTGGTGGGCCTGGTGGAAAGCGCCGCGCCGGGCCATCAGGGCTACTCCGAAGCAGTCGCGAAGCAGATGACGGCGCTGGCCGATTCTATGGGCCTGCCCAAAGAGGGCATGGCGGAGATGGCGTACCTGCACGACCTGGGCATGTTCCTGCCGAAGCCCATCCTGCACAGGGGCTCGTCGCTTTCGCCTGATGAGCAGAAACAGATGCTGGAGCACCCCTCCCTGGCGCGCAAGCTCGCCGAGCAAGCCGGCCTCTCCTCGACGGTAGCCCTGGCGGTCTACCACCACCATGAAAGCTGGGACGGCTCAGGGTACCCCGACGGCCTCAGAGGCGCCGCCATCCCAGCGGGCGCGCGGCTGCTGCGGACGGTGGACGCCTACGTGAGCATGACTGAAGGCGTGGACAAGCTCTCCCCCGCAATAGCGCAGGCCCGCCTGCGGGAGGGCCAGGGGAAGGAGCACGACCCGGAGATCGTGGAGGCGCTGATACGGCTGGTGGGCGCGGCCAAGTCGGAGCGGCCGGAGGTCGAGTTGGTCTCCACCGTGTCGCACGAGCTGCGCTCGCCGCTGACGTTCCTTGTGGGGTACAGCGAGCTGCTGGCCAGCCAGGAGGACTTGCCGGAATCCGCCAAGGCGCAGGCCTCGGAAATTCACAAGGAGGTCGTGCACATGGCCGGCATGGTGGAGGAGCTGCTGGACATCTCCCGGTACGAGTCGGGCCGATTCCAGCTCAAGCTCCAGGATGCCGACCTGAACGAGCTGGTCCGCCACGCCGTCACCAAGGCGACGGCGCGAGCGGCCACGCACCGCCTTGGGATGATGCTCCCCATGGAGCCGGTGGTGATAAAGCTGGACGCCAACAAGATCGCCCAGGTGCTGGACAACTTGCTGACGAACGCGATTAAATACTCTCCAAACGGTGGCGTCATCCGGGTGGCGATGCGCAGGAATGAGGACGCCGTGGAGGTCAGCATCGCCGACCAGGGCATCGGCATCCCGCAGGACAAGCTGGACCTGATCTTCCAGAAGTTCTACCGTGTGGACTCGCCCCTGAAGAACCAGGTGCAAGGGACGGGGCTTGGGCTGAGCATCTGCAAGCACATCGTTGAGGCCCACGGCGGCAGGATATGGGTGGAGAGCCAGGAGGGCAAAGGCTCCACCTTTTTCTTCACACTGCCCATCAAGGAGTAGGAGCAGACCAGCGTGTCTGCCCAGTCCCCAAGGGCGCGGACACACGGGTCCGCCCCTACGGAAAACGGCGGCCCAACCGCGGCGAAGAGTTACGCAAAACGGCGGAGCATCCCATGAACAATAAGAAGATCCTCCTGGTGGACGATGATCCCAGGGTGCGCAACCTGGTCTCTATGACGCTGGGCAAACAGTTCACCATCCTGCAGGCAGAGAATGGCGCGCGGGGGCTGGAAATGGCGGCAAGGGAGCTGCCGGACATGGTATTCTTGGACGTGGAAATGCCAGAAATGAGCGGGTTTGACGTGTGCATCCGCATCAAGTCAAACCAGGCTACCGCCGGCATCAAGGTGGTGATGCTCACCGGCCACGCGAAAGAAGAGGAGATAGACCGGGGCCGGGCCGCAGGCGCTGACGACTATTTTACGAAGCCCTTTAGCCCGCGCGCGTTGCTGCAGAAGGTCACGGAGATATTGGCATAGGGAGGGCGCGGCACGGCATTCATCACAGGGCAGGACGAGATTAAGCGCGCGGGCGTGTATTCGTAGGGGCAGACACGCGGGTCTGCCCGGTCCCCTGGGTGGGCGTCCCGACCTGTCGGGACGCCCCTACGGACTACGGAGCGCAAGCCGACTGGCAAGCACGAGGAGACGCCTTGCAGCAGACACCGGAAGGTCCCAGCCTGGAAGACCAGTTCCAGATCTACGCCAAGGAACTTGGAGAGCTGTACATTGCAGAGCAACGCCGGCGCGCTGAGCTTGCGGAGGAGAAGCTGGTCCTTGAGCACAGGGTGAAGGAGCTGGAGGCACTGAACCACATGTTCCAAACACACCTGGCCCGGCGGATCGCGCTGGAGGAGGCGCTGCAGGACGTTGTGGAGAAGCTGCACCAAGCTGCTGAAGGGCCCTTGTCCGGCATGCGCGTGGAGATCGAGCGCATAGCCGAGGAGGCAAGCTTGCGGTTGCTGGAGGAATCGCTGGGAGAGAGCGGCCCCACGCATGCAGTGTAAGGCACAACGCACAACAGATGACGTTGCCGTGGCCGCTGGGTGCTGGTAGGGGCGCGGTTGTCGCGCCCGTGCGTGATGGGACGCGGGCAGGATGACCCTGCCCTACGGCGTACCCCTTGCCTCTTGCCCCCTTCAGCCTCCCTGGCGCTGGCCGCCAACATGCGTCAGCCGGAACGTGGCCCTTCCCTTACGCCGCAGTTCTTGAAAAGCGTATGCTGACTTTCGTGCCGGGGCCTGCGCCAATGCTCATGGTCCCATCAAGCTGGCGGACAAGGGTGCGCACAAGCTGAAGGCCAAAGCTCCTGCTCGTTGCAACGTCTACGCCTTCCGGCATCCCCACCCCCTCGTCAGCGACCTCTACAGTCAATCCATCGGCCCCATCAGTGTGCAAGGAGACTGACACTGGGCCGCCTTTGCTGGTGGGATAGGCATACTTCATGGCGTTGGTGACCAGCTCGTTCACGATCAGTCCGCAAGGAACAGCCTTTTCGATAGAGAGGTGCACTACCTCCGCGTCCAGGTTGACCCTCACCTCGCTTTTCTGGGTGGCAAACGATCGTCGCAGTTGGTTCAACAGGTCCTGCAAGTACTGGCTGAAGTCAATCCGGCCTCCGCCGGCTTCGTCCCCGGACTCATAGAGCTTCTCGTGGATCAGAGCCATGGCCCTGACCCTGCTCTGCACATCGTTCAAGATTGCGCTGGTCTGTCCGGGGGCGTTGCGGGACTGGAGGCTGATGAGGCTGGAAATGACCTGCAGGTTGTTCTTCACGCGGTGGTGGACCTCTTTCAGGAGCACCTCCTTTTGTTGCAGCTCCGCCTTCAGCTTCTCCTGCTTGAGGGACTCAATCTTGGATGGAAGGATGATAAGCGCGAGGAAAGCGGTGACAAACAGGATATGAGAAGCGAGGGCAAACGACGCCAGGAACGATCCCCAAGCCCCCTGAAAAGCCAGGCCATCGGTCAGGAAACCCATGATGTTTCCGTCCCTTGCCGCGTGGAAGAGCACGTCTGCCGCCAACCCTCCTATCCCGGCGAATCTGAGGACTATCAACTGCCTGGTCGTGAAGAGACGGAAAGCGCTGGTGAGCCTGGGCGCCTTCGCCTTGCTCGGCGATGCCGGCGCCGGGCCATCGTGAGAAAGCGGCGGAGCAGAGGCAGTTCGGCGGGTCGCCTCTACAAGCTGGGGGGTCGCCGAACGCAAGCCAGCCATAGTGACGCCTCCATAGCAGACATGGGGTAGTTTGTGCATCGCCGGGCTGTCGGTCATGGCAGGGGCGACTCGGTGAGTCGCCCCTGCGGACAGTCGCCCACAAGAACTGCAAACGCGGGACTAGGGGCCGTTGAACTGCATCGTCCGGGAAGAGATGCCGTCCAACAACGAGTTGATCTGGTTTGCTATGGCGCCTGTCTGGCTTTGAAGCTGCGCCAGCAGGTCTCGCAGCCGCTCGAAGTCGTCCAGCAGCATGAAGTCTTCGGCGATATGGTCTTTCATGATCTCCGCAAGGGCGGTGAGCCGCCGGGCGGGTTCGCCAGGCTCGCCGGTTATCTTGTCTATCGGCCCGCTGATCGTCTTCTGGACGAAGGCCAGGATAATAGCAGTAGAAAGCGACCTTTCATCGAACGGCTTGAGGACGTAGGAGCTGGGATAGGTGGCCGCCGCCTTCCAGGCAGTCATTGCATCCCCGTGGGCGGTCACAAAGACGACGCCGCATCCCCACTGCCGGCGGATCTCCTTTGCCGCCTCAATCCCATCCATTGACCCCTTGAGCTTGATGTCCATGAGGACAACGTCGGGCTGGTGCGCCTCGGCCAGCTTGATGGCATCGGGTCCGGTGTCGGCCGTGCCGACCACGTGGTGCCCCAGATGCGTCACCTGGCTTTCAATGTCCATGGCAACAAGTGCTTCGTCCTCGACGATAAGAATGTTCGCCTGCCGACCCATAGTATGTCCTCCTACGTATGCAAATCTGGAGATGAGTACTGGCGACATGTGCAGACTACCATCGTCTAGACTATGGTCAACATCCGATGAGGTCTAGAGTGAACATCTAGACCCTAGTTCCAGCCTCGGCAGGCCAGGGCTTCGGCAGATGACAGGGGTTTCACACCCTTTTCATCCCCTGGAGTGAGGCGGCCGGGCAAAATTGAAGGATAATGGTGAGAAGACTGGGACGCCCTTGGCCTATTGATCGAGACAAGCTGTGAACTTGATGACGAGGCGGACATGGCAAAACACCGCCCAGCGCGGCCTGACCCTGCTGGAAGTGGTCGTTGCCCTTGCTTTGTTCGCCCTCGTAGCTACCGCAGTCCTGGGGGGCCTGGGCGTCGGCATTCTGGGGGCCGGAAACCTGGCGGGCCAGGCCCAGGTCATCACCCTGGCTCAGGCGCAGATGGAGTCGGTCAAGCAGCAGCCCTACTCCCTCACCGGCACGTACGCCCTCATCCCAGCCCCTCCGGGATACGCCATTCAGGTCTCCGCCACGGACACAGTCCCCACGTATCTCCAGGCAATCGCCGTCACCGTCTCCAGCGAGGACCGCAGCTTCACGCTGGAAGGGTACAGGGCAAACCGCGTCCCCGGCGTCGCGCCCTCAGGCCAGCCGCCAACGCCCACGCCGACGCCTGTTGCAACACCCACGCCTACCCCAACGCCAACTCCCCAGTGGACGCCGGTGGCCTCGGCCCCGAACCGGATCCGGTCCGGGGGCGCACTGACGACCGATGGGACCAACCTCTACGCCTTCCGTGGCAACGGCGCCAGCGACTTCTGGCGCTACAGCCCAACCCTGAACGCCTGGGTTAGCCTGGCTTCCGCTCCCAACAACGTGCAAAGCGGCGGCGCGCTGGCATACGCCAATGGGTTCGTCTACGGATTCAGGGGGGCGGCCAAGGTGGACTTCTGGCGCTACACGATAGCAGGGGACGCTTGGTCCGCAATGGCAGACTTTCCCGCCAAGGTGGACTGGGGCGGCGCGCTGGCCTCCAACGGGGCCAACACACTGTACGCCTTTCGTGGCGACGGTACAGACACCTTTGCTGCGTACAGCATCTCCGGCAACCTCTGGTCCTACCTGCCGACGGCGCCTGGCCCGGTGGCGGATGGCGGGGCGCTGGCATACGCCAACGGCTACGTGTACGCCTTGCAAGGCGACTTGCAGACGGCGTTCTGGCGCTACAACGTCGCCGGCGGGTCATGGGAGGTGCTGGCCTCAACACCCGCGGCCGTCGGCCAGGGCGGGGCGCTCGCCTGGAATGGGGGAGACTACGTGTATGCGCTTGGCGGAAACAACGCCGGCAGCTTCTGGCGCTACTCCATCAGCGGCAACGCGTGGTCGGCGTTGCCCGATACGCCGGCGGCCGTGGACGACGGCGGGGCCCTGGGCTACGCCGTCGGCGCGGGCTATGCCCTCCGCGGCAACAACAGCACCGACTTCTGGAAGTTCCAATGATGCCCAGGCGCAGGCAGAGAGGGTTGAGCCTCATTGAGGTCGCCGTGGCGCTGGCCGTCACCGCAATACTCGTGCCCGCCATCAGCGCGCTCCTTGTGCAGCTCGTGCGGCTGCCCCCCAGGAGCCAGGCGTCCGTCGGCGCGCAGAACGAGGCGCGCGAGGCCATGCGCTGGCTCAACGCGGACGGCGCTCGCGCCCAGCACTTCGTCCTGGGCGCATCTCCGGACTACGGGACGTTCCTGTGGCGGGACTACACGCTGGCCTCCCAGCCACTGGTAGCGGCGCGCTACTACTACGAGGACGGCCGGCTGCGCCGTGAGCAGACGGTCAACGGGACGACCACCATTGACACGACGGTGGCCAGGAACGTTGCCGCCTACGCCGATTTCTCCATGACTTCCTGTCCGGGACAAGTAACAGGCGACCTCCTCACCACCGCTAATGGCGACGGCTCCACGGTGACCTACTCCGCCCCCTTCAGCCTGCGCCTGCGGCCGGAGCCGTGGGGAGACATCCCGGCCAACCCCATGGGGTACGCCGTCTTCGCCTCCGGCGGCTCGGGCGCAGCGGTCAAAGACATCAACGTCACAGGCTCGGGCGCGCTGATCGCAGGCAACGCCCACGCCAACGGGAGCATCACTATCGCGGGGACGGGCCACAGCGTCTCGGACGTTTTGAGCGCCGTGGGGACGGTGACGACGCCTCCCGGGATGCCGGTGGGGGCAATCGCAGAGGGTGCATCCACCCAGGCAGGCCCATACAACTGCCAGGCCGGCGAGACGCCCTCTGCCACGTACTCCTGGCTGACGGACGTGGACCTGTCCACGGTACAGGAGGTGTGGCAGGACTGGCCGGCGCGCACGGCGCTCAGACCGGGCGTGTATTACTCGGCTGCGAGCATTACGTTGGGGCTGAACAGCGTGACGGGGACCGTTACCTTCATTGGCGACCAGGTCAGCGTCACCGGAACCGGCGTGCGGCTGTGGCCCTATGCAGGGGGCACGACCATCTTTGCCACGGGGTCCGCCGCAGACAGCATTCGCGTGGAGGTGTCGGGCGCGCGCTGGCGGGGCGCACTGTACGCGCCGAACGGCGGCGTGCTGATCTCGCCTCCGATCGGTGACTTCACGCTGTACGGAAGTATCGTGGCCCAGGGGGTCACGCTTTCCGGCGCGGACCTGCGGGTGGTGCACAGTGCCTACTAGCGCCTTCCTGCCAAGATTGCCGCTGTCAGGCCCCGTTCCTGATCCGGCAAACTCACCACGAACGGGACGCGCGCGGGGCCAGAGCGGCCAGCTCCTCCTGGGCGTGGTCCTGGTGATGCTGTTCGGCTCGCTGGTGATCTCCGGCTTGCTGCTGTTCCTGTCCACGTCGGTGAGGGCGCGGGAGAAGGACTTCGACCGTGTGAAGGCGATGTACGCCGCCGACGCGGGCATCGAGGCGGTCCTGGCGGACCTCCAGCAGGGCAAAGACCCGACGGCCGTGGGCTACGTCATGCCATCGCCGACGGTGAACGGCGCACTCGTATCCCTGACCGTATCGCCGTCAACCGGCTACCCCGCGCCGGGCGAAACGTACGGGGCTTCAGGCGCTGAGGTCTGCAGCGCGCCAGCCAACTTCGCAGACTACCTGGTCATCGCCCAGGCAGGCGCAGTAACGCTGCGGGCCGTGGCGCGCCAGTGCCCGGGCCCTTCCTTGCCCAACACGCAGCAGATCGTCCTGGTGAGCGCGTGGGAGGAAGGCGCGCCCACTGAACTGCCGCCAACGCCTACACCAACGCCGTCTCCCACGCCAACCGCGACTTCTACGCCGACACCGACGGCCACGCCGACGCCGGAGCCGGCGACGCCAACGCCGACGCCCACACCGACGCCGACATCAACCCCTACACCCACGCCGACAGCTACGCCCACGCCGATTCCCACGCCGACCCCCACGCCCACGCCGACGGCGACGCCCACGCCGACGCCTGTGCCCGCGTGGTCCACCCTGGCCTCAACCCCCGCCAATGTGTCGTCCGGCGGGTCGCTGACGAACGACGGCACATATCTCTACGCGCTCAGAGGTAACGGAACGCAAGAGTTCTGGCGGTACAGCCTGGCGACCTCTTCCTGGAGCGCCCTGGCCTCCTTTGGGGCTTCCGTAAGCCTGGGCGGATCGCTGGCATATGACGGGACCTCTGTGTACGGCCTGGCGGGGAACACCACGCGGACGTTCAAACGGTACTCCATCGTCGGCAATACGTGGACCGCCATGCCCAACACACCCGCTACAGTAGGAAGCGGCGGCTCGCTGGCCTACTACGGGGGCTACCTGTACGCCACGCGCGGCGGGAGCACCACGACGTTCTGGCGCTTCAACATCAGCACGAGCGCGTGGGAGGCCAGGGCCAACACGCCTGCCTCTATGGGCAACGGCGGCAGGCTGGCGACAGCGAACGGCGCCATCTACGCCTTGCGGGGGAACGGTTCCAAGACCTTCTGGCGCTACAACATCGCAGGCAACACCTGGACTACGCTGGCGTCCGTGGCGTCCAATGTCTCCAACGGAGGATCGCTGTCCTGGGACGGCGGCGACTTCATCTACGCATTCCGTGGGAACAACACAGCCACATTCTGGCGCTACAGCATCAGCGCCAACACGTGGCAGGCGCTGGCGAATGCGCCCGCGAATGTGTCCAACGGAGGATCGCTGAGCTACCTGGATGGCAAGACATATGCGTTGCGCGGGGATGGCACCGCCAGCTTCTGGAGGTATTCGTAGGGTCTCTTGCTATGTAGGGACGCGGTCTCCGCGCCGTCTCCGCGTATGCAGGCAGGCGCGTGGGACGCGGGCAGGAAGACCCTGCCCCTACGGTCCGCAAACGTCGTAGGGGCACGATATGTCGTGCCCCTACGCATGTGTTGGTGTGTCGTGCGCGGGTGGCTACCGCGTCACCTTCAGCTCCCTCTTGACCTCGGCAATGACCTGGTCCAGGGTGCGGGGGTTCACGCGCGGGCGCTGGTTGATGGGCAGGTTCTCGATCTCGGGGACGATCTTCATGTGGACGAACACGGGGCCCGGCTCCTTGAGGATGGACTCCACGCTGTTGGCGAAGTCTTCAAGCTGGTCGAAGAAGTACACCCGCTGGTAGCCCATGCCCTTGGCCACGTCCGCGTAGCGTACGTTCGTTGCGTTGGGCACAGGCTGGCCGCCGGTAGTGGCGTAGCACTCGTTGTCCATGAGAAAGTGATAGAAGTTGGCGGGGGCCGCCTCCGCAATGGTCGCAAGCGCGCCCATATTCATGAGGAGATCGCCTTCCGAGTCGAAGAGGACGATGCGCTCCTTGGGCTGCGCAAGCGCCAGGCCGAAGGCGAAGGAGGCGTGGCCGCCCATGGCGGGATCGCCTAATGGGATGTCCCTGCTGGGCGTGACGCTCGCCTTGAGCCAGTGCCGCGTGCCGCGTCCGGGGACGACGACGGCATTCCCCCGGTATTTGGCGAAGATGCGGAACATATCGGCGGCTTCAAACATGCGGTGCTCCTTGTGCGTTGGTCATGAAAATGCGTTCTCCCGCCAGGCTATATTGTCGTAGGGGCGCGGTCTTCGCGCCCGTGTGTGGGGCGGGACGAGGGCAGGGAAACCCTGTCCCTACGACCTTGGGCCGGCCTTAGCGTGCAACGAAACCATGGAACTCGTCGCCCACGAGGACAGCCACGGGCCTGCGGGTCTGCTCCGCCTCCTGGAAGGCGGTGGAGATGCGGGAGGCGTCGGCGTCGCTCTCGATCAGGTAATAGTGAATGCCGAGGGCATGCAGAATGGGTTCCGTGAAGTTGGCCACGTCCGAAGGCGGGTTGACGCCGTGGCGGGTCCAGCCCCTGTAGCCGACCAACACCACCACGGGCGTCTTGAGCGTCAGGCCCCAGCCGCGCAACGAGTCGCAGGACTCCAGCAGGCCGGTATTCTGGATGAGCACCACGGGCTTCTTGCCCCCCACGGAGATGCCCGCTGCAGTGGAGAAGGACTGGCCCTCCCGCGCGACGTGCAGGATGGTCAGATCGCGGTCTGCTTTCATGAGGGTGTAGAGGAAGTTGGTCTCGCTATCGGGCAGCATGATCACGTGGGAAACGCCGTTCTTCTTGAACTCGGACAAGACGGCCTGGGGGCTTAGGGATGCCGACTGCTCAGTCATGGGCCCTCCACTTGGGAAAATGCTGGTATGCGGGCACTAGCATACGGCGCTACAGGCAAAGGGGCAAGAGCGATTTCCCTGGAAGTCCTTCAATGCTTGCCCGAACGTCCTCCGATGGCCGCGCCGAGGCCGGCCATGAAGGAAGCGTACGCCACCGCAACAAGGGCGGCTGCGCCCACGGCGGCCCGCGCGCCGGGGCTAAGCCAGTGGAGCAAGAGGGCGTCCGTCGCCAGGAAGACGACGAACGGGACCCCCATGAACATGCCGATCAGAAGACCCAGCGCGAGCGCGCGCTTCCCGCCGGCCCCGTATCTGGACCCGGCAACCCATCCGCCCACGAAGGGTCCGAGTGGCCCGGTCACGAAGTGGAGGATAGGGGGCAAGAGCATCGCCAACGCGACGAGAAACCCGATGAATGCGCTCTTCACCATAGCAACGCTATCCTACTGCCCAAGCACGGCGCTTGTGAAGAAACCAACGTGGAACAAATCCCGCCCTTGCTCCGTCTCTATTACGGAGGCCATGAGATTCTTAGTGGCCAAAGGAGGAGGTAGTATGAGCGCGAAGATAGCAATCCCCTTGCTTGTAATCCCAGTGCTCCTGCTGGCGGCGGCTTGCGGCCCCGGCCAGCAGCCCGATTCCACCCACACGCCCACCCCGCCACCCGTCGCTACACCGACGGCGCCCCAGTCGGCTACGCCAACGCCCGCGCCTCCAACACCCACGCCAACCAAACCGGCCGCCTCGACGCCGACCGCAACGCCGGCGCCGGCATCCGCCGTCGAAGTGGTCCTGGCGCCCATTGACGGCGCGCGGCTGGGCCTGACGCCGGACGGCGCCTATCTAGAGGTGGCCTCCGGCCTGCCCAACGGGTGCCAGACCTTCAGGGACTTCCGCCTGAAGTATTCGGAAGGCGTGCTCCACGTGACGGTTGAGAACAACACCCCGGCGGACCCCGGCCTCTTCTGCACACAGGTCTATGGCATGGTGACAACCACGATGCCGCTGCAGGACGTTTCGGATATGCCCAAGGCAGTCCCGTGCGCGGTCTACGACGTGGAGATCAACGGCAACCGGTATGCCCTGCAGGCAGAGGGGGATTCCTCCGCCTGCACCGCAGGCAATTTGCCCGTGACCCTGGGGCAAGAGGTGAAGCTCGGCCTCGGCCAGGCGGCGGCCTACGAGAAGGAGGGGCTGGCAGTGCGGTTCCTGCGCGTGGCCGGCGACTCCCGCTGCCCCACCGGTGTCGTGTGCGTGTGGGCGGGGGAGGCCAAGGTGGTGGTGGAGGCTACCCTCAAGGGACAACCCGCCGCAACCCTGGAGCTGACCCTGGGCGGAGACGGCGTCGCCGCCTCTACCAAGGCCGGGGGCTACTCAGTCCGGATCGTCGGGCTGGAGCCGTATCCAACCGCCGCCGGAGTAGACCCCAAGGCATATGCAGCCACGTTGGTGGTGAGCTGACGACCTAACCGCCGGGGTCCCCCGTCCCGCACGGGAAGGGGGGAGGCGCCCCCTACGTCTTCGCCATCACATCGGGCGATGGGGCGACTCCCGGTTGAGTAGCCGCTGCATCTCCAGCGGTGGCCGGGGCGTGCCCTTTGTCTATGCGCCTGATGGAAGGAAAGGCCACGGCTGCCACCAGGCTCGCGATGGCCAGGCCCGCCGCGCCCAGCAGCAAGGCCGCGCCAATCCCGACGCGCTCCGCAACGATGCTCATGGGAAACACGCCCAGGGGCATGAGGCCAAAGGTCATCATGGCCAGGCTCATCACCCGTCCCCGCATCTCGTCCGCCACGGCCAACTGCACCAGGGCCATGTTCATGGCCATGTACGCCGTGCTGGCCAGGCCGACCAGCGCCAGGGAGACCAGCGCCAGCGGCAGGTTTTCAGAGACGGCGAACATCCCCAGGAACACGGCCCACGCCGCAGAGGAGGCCAGAAGAATCAGCCCTTTGCGCCGCATGTCGCCCATGCCCGCCAGGACCAGCGAGCCTACGAGCGCTCCGGCGCCCATTGCCGTCATAAGCAGGCCAAGCCCGTCGGGGCCCATGTGCAGCACGTCCTTGTTGACCACGGGCAGCAGGAACTGGACGGGCATGCCGAAGATGAGGGGAACGAAGCCCAGGACCAGCAGGCCGCCAATGACGGGCGTCTTGCGGACGTACCTGAGGCCGTCTGCCAAATCGCGCCCCATGCTCCTGCGTTCGCGCCGCGTGTCGCGGCCCTCGTCTTTGAGCCCCAGCAGCAACACGATTGAAACGAAGTCCAGGAAGGCGATGAGGTAGAACACGATGCCCACGCCCAGGAATGAGGTCTTGTCGCCGCCCGCGACGACGGCAATGAGCACGCCGGCCATAGTGGGGGCCAGAATGCGGGACAGGTTCATGCTGGCGGTGCTCAATGCCACGGCGTTGACCAGCTCACCTTGCCCCACAAGGCTGGGGATGATTGCTTGCCGGGCTGGGGAGTTGAGCGCCATGACCGTGCCGTTGAACAGGCCCCAGAAGATAAAGTGCGTGAATGTCACGTCGCCCTGAATGGTCACGGTCGCCAGGACCAGGATAGCCAGGAAATGGAGCGCCTGGCCGATGAGCATGACCCACTTCTTGCGCAGCCGGTCCGCAATCACGCCGCCGATGAGGGAGAATGCAAGCGTAGGGGCCATGAACGACAGGGTCACCCAGGCAAGGGCCAGCGCGGAGGTGGTCATGTCGTAGATCAGCCAGCCGCGCGCCACCATCTGCATTTGCATGCCGAACATTGCGGCCAGGTTGCTCGACCAGACGAAGAAGAAGTCCTTGTTCCGCAACGACGTGAACATGGCCTTCGTCAGGACCAGCGATCCCTGCGCGGCGCCGCCGTGGCCACCGTTCCTGCCCGCCAATCCTCCCTGCGCGCCACCCTGTGGCGTCGTGGCGGCTCTCCTGCTGCTCATAGTGCCTTCCTATCCCGTGCGCCGGGCGGCATTGTTCGAAATGCCCGCGTCTTTCAATGAGCGCCATGTGGAAGAATACCCATGAGGATAACACAGAGGCGCGTCTTTGACACATCGCCCCTCTACCTGACCCTACCCGACCCGCTTCCCTGCCTGGAACACCGCCCACACGTTGCGGAGCGCGGAAGGGTCGGCGTAGGGGTCGCCGTCAATGAGCACCAGGTCTGCCGCCTTGCCTACCTCGATGGTGCCCGCAACGTCCTGTATGCCCAGGAGCGTTGCTGCTTCGTACGTGGCCGCCTGCAGCGCCTTGGATGGCGGCAAGCCGTTTTCCACCATCAGCTCCACCTCCCGCGCCAGCATCCCGTGGCGCGCGGCTGAGCCTCCCGCGTCCGACCCTGCCGCCACCTTCACGCCCGCCCGGAGCGCTCGTTTGAAGCTGGCTCTGGACTCTGCCGCCCGCTCTTCGGCGGCTGCCAGCGCCTTGGCGTCCTCTCCCAGCATGCGGCCTATCCGCAGGCGCTCGTCCCAGGTGGACATGGTGGGGACCAGGTACGTCCCCTTCTGGGCCATGAGGCGCACTGTAGCGTCGTCGAGGTAGAACCCGTGCTCAATGGAGTCCACTCCGGCCTCCACCGCCTGCCGCGAGCCCTCGTAACCCGTGCAGTGGGCGGCGATCTTCAGGCCCGCCTCATGCGCCGTGCGGACGGCTGCCTCCAGCACCTGCGGCCCCAGCGTCGCGGTCTGGCGGCCGTCGTGCGTCGTCCCTGTCGCCCCGACCTTGATCAGCCCCGCGCCGCGAGCCACCTGGTCCTTGATGGCCAGGACCATCTCCTCCAGGCTGGACATCGTTCGGGCAAAAGTCCCCCAAGTGCCGGCGAAGGCCAGCCACTCCCCCGCCGCGATGATGCGCGGCCCAAGCACGTTGCCCGCCGCCACCGCCTGGGCAAAGGGGATGTTGATCCCGCCGCGTGAACCGACGTCGCGGGCGGAGGTCACGCCCGAAAGCAGGGCGCGGCGCGCGTTGCCCACAGCTTTGAGGGTTGCCGCCTCAGGTGCGTCGTCTGCCAGTCGCGCGCCGTTGTCCAGGCCGCCGTCGCCGGTGAAATGCTCGTGACAGTCAATGAGGCCGGGAATGAGGGTCAGGCCGTGGCCGTTGATCTCCTCGGCGTGGAGACCCTTGCGGTGAGGCGTGGTCGAGGGGCCGATCCAGGAGACCGTGCCTCGCTCCACCTCCACGGTCATGTCCTTGAGAGGAGCGGCCCCAGTGCCGTCTACGAGGCGCACGTTGCGGATGGCCAGGCTCATGGCTGCCTCCTTCCAGGCTAGAGGGGACGCCGACACCATGCCAGTGTACGCCTGGCCCTGCGGAACGCAAGAGAACTATTTCGGGGCGGGTTTGAAACCCGCCCCTACCAGATGTATCGGTGAACCGTCACCCGGCGAAGCGGGCGGGCAGGAACGGCTCAGCCGGAGCAATGGAGGAGCGGCCTGTCAGCGCCAGCTCCGCCACGTGGCGGCCGCTGGCGGCGGCAAGCTCGATCCCCGTCCCGCCGTGGCCTGTGTTGAGGTACACGCCTCGCATGGCAGGCGCCGGCCCCATAAGAGGCACGCCATCCTGCGAGCGCGGCCTGGGGCCGGCGAACTGCCGGACCACTTGCGCGGTCTCCAGGCAGGGCATGATGGAGAGGGCATGCGCCATCAGCCGGTCCCGCGCGTCAACCGTGGAAGTGGCGTCCATGCCCATGCCGTCCTCCTCCGTGGACCCCGCGCTGAGAAAGCCGTCGGCGCGCTGGATCAGGTGGCCCCATCCGATCTGGCCCATGAGGTAGCGGAGTGGCTCGCCGTCCCATCGCAGCCGCATGTTCTGGCCCTTCTGCGGCGCAACAGGCACGAGCATCCCCAGCCAGGCGGACGTCTCGGCGCTCCAGGCCCCCATTGCCAGCACAACCCGCTCGCAAGGGAGGACGCTTGCCGACGTGCGCACGCCTGTCAGCCTGTCCCCCTGACATTCCAGGCCAATGACCCGCGCAGTCTGAAACTGCGCGCCCAACCTCTCGGCCGCCTGGGCCAGCGCCAGCGTGTACCGGTAGGAGTCTACCTGCCCAAAGCAGTTGCACCACAGCGCGCCCAGCACGTTTGGGGAGAGCCGAGGTTCAAGGCGGCGGGCCTCCCCGCCGTCAAGGTAGGCCAGTCGCGCGCCCGCAAGGCCCGGCGCTGCTGCCAGCGTCTTGCCCAGGACTACCTGGTCTTGCCGGAGCGCAACTCGTAGCCCTTCACGCACCTGGTACAGGGTGTCTACGCCTGTTTCCTCTTTCAGGCGCGGCAGCAGGTCCTGGCTTAGCCGCGACGAAGCGTCGAAGAAGGCGTTGAGGACGGCATCCGTTGAGGCGCGCCACGGAGAGAACAGGCCGGTGGCATGAAAGGACGCCCCCGCGCCCGCTGCCTCCCGGTCAACCACCAGCACCCGTGCCCCCTGCAAGGCGAGGTAGTACGCCGTAGCGCACCCGATGACGCCGGCGCCCGCAACGAGTATGTCTGGGGCGGCGCGCAAGCTACTCGGTAGCCCCAGGCAGCAGAGCGGTGAGGACAATCATGAGCACAAGATACGGGATGGCCCCAACAAGCACCACTCCAATGGCTCGTATGGTTGAAGTGAAGTCCAGCGCCTGGCGCACGGCGACCACCATGCTGGCCAACTGCCAGATCAACGCGACAAAAAGAATGACGCCGGAGATGGGGCCCAGGATGCCCAGGACCCTGAGCAGTCCAGGCGTTTGAGCAAAACCGAGGGTGCGGGCCAGTTCTCCCCAGCTCGCCTGGGTTTCCGCCGTCTTGAAAAACGTGGTCCCGATGAAATAGGTGACCCAGGCCCACAGCGCCCAGCCTACAAGTCCGACAACCACGCCAACAACCAGCCCCCACACGCCCGCAGCGCCCGCGCCCCCTATGCCGGTGGCTATGGCAACGAGCACCACCACAATCATGGCCTGGGTGGTTGCAGACCTGTCCTTTTCGATCTCCTCATAGGTCGCGCTCTTGAACGTCGCCGCGCCGATCATCCGCTGTAACACTGCTCGCCTCCTGACAGAAAAATTGCCTAGCAGCTATTGTATGGACTGGCTGCGGTTTCTGCCATAGTTTCCGTGGGGCAATGAACGCAGGAGGCCGCAGGGCATGACCGTAGGAACTGTGGAAAAGGGCGGCCCGACTATGGCTGGGACGAGTCCTCGCCCTTCAGACGCCGTATGCCCGCCCAGGCCAGCGGCACAGCGAGCGCGGCCAGCAGCAGCTTGATGATGTCGCCTGGAATGAATGGGGTGAGGCCCCACGGCAACACCTTCTCGGCGGGCACGTAGAAGGCCAGCCAGGGCAGGCCAAAGGCGTAGATAGCCGCCTCGCCCAGCAACATGGCCCCAATGAGCTTGAGGGGATTGCGTCCCCAGCCCCGCTCGCACAAGAAGCCCACGATGGCTGCAGCGGCGACGAAGCCGAGCAGGTAGCCCCTGCTGGCGCCCGCCACGGCCCCGCCGGAGGCAAAGACCGGAATGCCGGCGATGCCCGCCATGAGGTACACCAACATGCTGGCGGCCCCCCGCTTGCCGCCCAATGCGGCCCCGGCCAGCAGTACGGCGAAGGTCTGGCCGCTGATGGGCACCGCCGGGTTGATGTAGTACTTGACCTGGGCTGCCAGGCCGGTGAGCGCCGCGTACCCGACGATGAGGATGACGTCTACCGTCAGGTTCAGCGCGGCAACGTTGTTCCGAGGGATGAGCGCCTCGGCAAGAGAGAGTGAGCGGGCGCTTTCACGCATGGGATGGCAATCTCCTCGCAGGTCGTTTCGTAGTGGGCTAGCGCGTAGTATGCGCACTCTGCCGGATTGGGTCTTAAAGGGTCCTTCTCAATAGCCGGTACGGTTGTTGGACGTAGCGTATTGCGTACCGTGCCTGCTTACCTCGTAGGGGCGGGTTTGAAACCCGCCCCTACGGATGCCTATGTCGGCTTTCGTCATGTTCCAGAGGTTTACTTTGATTCTGTGATACGCCTACAACGCAGACGCACGCTACCCGAGGTTCGCCGAGAAAAAGGCGAGCGTCTTCCCCCAGGCGTCCCGCGCGGCGGCGGCGTTGTACACCCCCGCATTCCGGTCGTTGAAGAAGGCGTGCTGCACGCCGGGGTAGATGTGGATATCGAAGCGCTTTCCGGCGCTGGTCAGGGCTTCCCGCAGAGCCGGAACGCCCGCCGTCACCCGCTGATCAAGCTCAGCGTACACGCCCAGGACGGGGCATGAGATGTTGCGCACCAGGTCGAGTGGCGTCGGGTTGCCGCCATAGTACACGACACAGGCGTTGAGGTCGCGGTTGAAGCAGGCGGTGTCAATAGAAAGGCCGCCTCCGAGGCAATAACCGATGACCCCCACCTTGCCGGTGGAGAAGGGCTGGTTCTTCAGAAACGCCGCGGCTCCCGTAAGCTCCTTCCTGGCCCTGTCTCTGTCCATGGACTGGGTCAGCTTCATGGCCTCCGTCGGCTCGGTGGTCACCTGGCCGTGGTACAGGTCCGGCGCCAGGACAGCGTACCCTTCAGCGGCAAAGCGGCGCGACACATCCTTGATGTGGTCGTCCAGCCCCCACCACTCCTGGATGAGGACGATAGCGGGCACAGGCCCACGCTTGTTGGGCCAGGCCAGGTAGCCCTGGGCAATGCCGCCATTGGCCTTGTATTCGACCATAGCTGTAGTAACGGTCTCCGGCATAGCGCCCTCCTCCTTCACAACACTTAGGTGGTGTCCCCTTCATTCATTCTTGGCCAAGGAGGCCCGCTCCTATCAGGTTATCCTACGAGAAGGCAGATACTTCACCCCCTGGCTTCTCTCATACGGGAGAGGAGGATGGATGAATGTGGGGGACACCCCCACACCCCGGCAGGGGGTCCGCCCCTGCACCATGCTAGCGCACGATCACGCGGTTGTCACTTGTTGTGCATCGCCCAGAAGACGCGCTCGGGGCTCAGGGGCAGCTCCGTGATGCGAACGCCCGTGGCGTTGGCCACTGCGTTGGCGATAGCCGCCATGGGCGGCACGATGGGCACCTCGCCAACGCCGCGTATGCCGTAGGGGCTCTCCGGGTTCGGCACCTGCACAAGGGTCGGCTCAATGGCGGGCAGGTCCAGGGACGTGGGCATGCGATAGTCCAGGAACGTCGGGTTGCGCACCACGCCGTCGGCAAAGAGGTACTCCTCGGTCAGCGCCCAGCCGATGCCCTGGGCCGCGCCGCCTTGCATCTGCCCTTCCACCAGGGTGGGATTGACTGCGAAGCCGCAGTCCTGGAAGGCCCAGTAGCCCAGGATGCCCACCTTGCCCGTCTCCGGGTCCACCTCCACGTCCACCACGTGGGCAGCGAAGGAGGGAGCAGCCTTGAATGTGCCCGCTGCGCCCGTGGCCAGGATGGGCCCGCCGCCTGCGGCCTGGCCCCGCGCGCCCAGGTCCTTCAGGCTCACGTCCCGGCTGGGGTCGGAGACAGAGTGGAAGGCGCCGGCGCGGTAGGCCACCTGCTCCTTGGGCAGGTCCAGCAGGGCCGCCGCGCGCTCCTGGAGGATGCGCTTCAAGCTATCGGACGCCTGCTTGATCGCTGTGCCCATGGTGTACGTGGTCTTGCTGCCGGAGGACCCTGACGCATAGGGAGCGGTGTCGGTGTCCAGCGTGGTCACAATGATGTCCTCGGGCTCCAGTTGAAACTCGCCGGCGACCATCTGTTTGAAGCTGGTGCGCACGCCGGTGAGATCCACAGTGCCGACCTCCAGGCCAAGGGAGCCGTCGGCGTTGAGCTTCAGGAAGCAGCTATTGGGTTGCAGGCCTCCTATCCACATGCCGCAGGCGATGCCACGGCCCTGGAACGGCCTGCTGGGCCGCTTGCTCCAGAGGGTGTGCTTCTTCACCGTCTCCAGAGTGGTGCGGAAGCCCACCCGGGGAAGGGGAGCGTCGTTGGGCAAGCGGTCGCCTTCACCTGCAACGTTCTTGAGGCGGAACTCCAGCGGGTCCATGCCGATTGCCTCCGCCAGCCGGTTCATGTGCTGCTCCGTGGCGAAGACCGCCTGCGGGACGCCCGGCGCGCGATACGCCCCCACGGGCGGCTTGTTGGTGACCACGTCGTACCCTTGAATGCGCACGTTGGGTATCCGGTAGTGCCCCAAGCCGAGGTTTGTGGCAGCCCCCACCGGGCCTCCCGGGAACGCGCCGCCGTCCATTACCACCCTCACCTGGGCTGCGGTGATCGCGCCGTCCCGCTTGACGCCCATCTTCAGGAAGACGCTGGACGGAGCGCCGGGGCGGCCGGCTTTGAACTCCTCGTCACGGCCCATGGTCATCTTCACCGGCCTGCCTGTCTTCATGGCCAGGAGCGCCGCCATTGGCTCCAGGATGCCCTGGTTCTTGGAGCCGAAGCCTCCCCCGATCTCCGCAGGGATGACCCTTACCTGGTGCAGAGGCAGGTCCAGTATCTCCGAAAGCTGCTGCTGGATGCCGAAGCTGCCCTGTGAACTGCTCCACACAGTGATTTTGCCATCGGGATCAACCTTGGCCAGGGTCGCCCGAGGCTCCAGGTAGCCCTGGCTGACCATGCGCGTCCGGTACGTGTCCTCAATCACCACGTCGGCCTCGCGGAACCCGCGCTCCAGGTCACCCCGCGCAAGCTCGATGTACGTGGCGACGTTGCTGGGTTTCTCCGGCGTCCTGCCCACGGTGGTGGTGAAGAGGTTGGAGTGCAGCAGAGGAGCGTCGGGCTGCATGGCCTCCTCTGCCGTCTCCACGATCTTCAGCGCGTCGTAGCTGACCTCAATCAGGCCGAGGGCCGCTTCTGCTGCCTGCAAAGACGTGGCGGCCACGGCGGCAATCGGCTGCCCTGCCCACAGCGCCTTTGCGCTGGCGAACACGACGCGGGATGCGTTCGGGCGTCCGCCGCCGGCGTGCTCCTCCTCATGGCCCGGGTCATACGCGCCCTCCACGGCGTGTCCGTTCGCGGCGGCCCCGCCGGTGCGGAAGTCTCCCGCCGTGATGACAGCTACGACGCCGGGAAGCTGGAGCGCCCTGGAGTAGTCTATGCGACGGATGCGGGCGTGGGCATGCGGGCTGCGCAGGACCTTGCCGTAGAGCACGCCGGGCAGCGAGAAGTCCGCGCCGTAGCGGGCCTCCCCCACAACGCGTTCCAGCGCGTCCGCCTTCCGCACTCGCTTGCCCAGCGCCGATTGCTGTTGCTGCACCACGTATCGCCTCCTCAGAGGGGTTTGTAGTTGCTATGACGACCCGAAAAAATGTGCCCTTATTATACGGCAGCGCAACCTGCTGGGAAGACCTGACACAAAACACCCAGGGTCTTTCGGTTCTCCCAGCGCCTAGAGGAGAGATGTTGGTAGGGACAAGGTCTCCTCGCCCGTCCACAGGCGGTGCGCCTTGCCGCGCGCGGTCTCTAGCGTGAGAACGAAAAGACCCTGCAAAAACACCACAGATGCTGGTGGCGCAACGAAAGCCGGCGCAAACAGACAGACGTAGGGGCATCCCGATTGTATCGGGACGCCCCTACGCAGCATTGCCAGTGCGAGATGCGCCAGCCAACTTGGACGTTATCTCAAGACCTTTTTGCAGCGCCGCCTCTTGAAGGAGCAGCTACAGTGCCCCAGCCGGCAGCCTGGGGCAGAAAGCCAATGAGGGTTGCTACCCCACCGGCTGCGGCGCCTTGGGCGCCGGCAGCTTCTTGCGGACGGCGCGCCGCATGACGCGGACGTCGTTCCAGTTGGGGAACGCCCCGTTCTGCGCCAGGCGGTCGAAGAGCATCACGCCGTCCAGCAGGACTTCGAGCCGTCCGCCTTCAACCGGCGTCAGGGCGAGGCCCACGGCGCCGGAGAACTCGGACCAGAACTCCGTCGCTATCCACGCTGCCTGGGGGAAGTAGCCGCACCCCGTGCAGTAGCGGATTTCCACCTGGGGTTTCCCTTGTTCTGCGTTCTCTTGCATGGGCATCACCTCCTTGCATCTTGGGCCGCCGCGCCTTGGCTGCAACCGCAGTATACCGCCCGTTGGGGGGAGTGTCCATGACAGATGCCATCCCCCTCTCGCCCAAACGCGGCCCGTTGGCTACCCTGGGTAAAGCAGGCAGCAACGCTTCCATACCTTGGGCCGGCGCGCGCCGGCCACCCACCCCCCCGGGATCAATCAAAGGGCCGCAGCTTCGGAAGCCTCGCTCCCAGATTCGGGTGAGCAACGCAAAAACGGATTGCAATCATTCGGCGCAACATCAATCAACCCCCTCTCTCGCATGCCCGTCTGTCAGTCTGTCCCCGTGCCCCCCTCTGCCCGCTTGCTTCTCCTCGCCGCACTCTGCTATGGTACGGCAACGCTCGTGGAGGGACCGCATGGCCAAAGCCTCCCTGTTCGTCACCTGCCTCGTAGACCAGTTCTTCCCTCAGGTAGGCGTCAGCACCGTCAACGTGCTGCGACGCCTGGGGGTACAGGTGGACTTTCCTGCCGGACAGACGTGCTGCGGCCAGCCTGCCTTCAATTCAGGCTACCGGAGCCAGGCGCTGCCCCTGGCCTACCAATGGCTTGACCTCTTTGCCGGCAGCGAATACATCGTCGTGCCATCGGGCTCCTGCGCCGCCATGCTCAAGGCGTCCGTCCCGGAGCTGCTGCGCGACGACCCGAAAGCTGCCCAGGCCGCGCTGGAGCTGGCCCGCCGCACGTACGAGCTCTCCCAGTTCATCGTGGACGTGCTGAAGGTGACCGACGTGGGCGCGCGCATGGAAGCCAGGCTCACCTACCACGCCTCCTGCCACCTGCTGCGCGAGCTCGGCGTCTCCTCGCAACCGCTGGCGCTGCTCAAAGGGGTGCGCGGAGCAGAATTGGCGCCAATGGAAGGAGCAACGGAGTGCTGCGGGTTTGGCGGGACATTCGCGGTAAAGCACCCGGAGATTTCCACCGCCATTCTGGAAGGCAAACTGCAGGCCATTGAGGCCACGGGCGCCGACGCCGTGGTGGCCTGCGACATGGGCTGCCTGATGCACATGGCGGGGGCGATGCGACGGCGCGGCATAAAGGCGCGCGCGCTGCACCTGGCGGAGGTGTTAGATAGCGTTTAATCCGAACTTCCAGGCGAGCAGATACGAAAACAACGTTTCTTCTGGCTACATCGAGTTTTTCCAATGCGCCGCGCCTCTGTTATATTCGCAACCGGCGGAATCGTCAAGATGTTGTC
>JACQUI010000289.1 GCA_016210395.1 Chloroflexota bacterium
CTGCTGCGGCGTGACATCGGCCATGGTGGCTTCCAGCCATTCGTGGGCTTCCTTGATTTGCTGTCGTAGGAGTGTGCTGGCGTCCATGCGGGTGTCCTCCTTCTTTTGGTGGTCAGGTGAGAGGCGGCGGCTATGCTTTTTGGATGCCTCCCGCGCCGTCGCGGTGCAGGGAGGGCGCGAGCATGAGGCGGACATGAGACGCCAGGCGTGGAGAGGTGGAGGGCCCCACGCCTGGCGTTTTGCCCTGCCTCCCGGGGCTCGGGCATCGGAATGACGCAAAAGGTGGATTCGCCGGCGTAGCCGGCGAGTCTGTCTCGCCAGCCCGCGTAGGGGCGACGCATGCGCCGCCCCTACGGGAAGGGCGACCTACCCCTTTCGCGGCTAGTAGCCGGTGTCTATGGGGGCCATGCTGGGCTCGCCCACGGTGATTGTGCCGGTCATGCTAGGGTGCAGGGTGCACGTGTAGGTGTAGGTGCCCGCCTTTGTGAAGGTGTAGCTGAAGGTCTTGCCTTCGTCCAGGATGCCGCTGTCGAACAGGCCGGGGGCCGTGACGGTGTGGCCCTCCAGATCGCGCTGGGCCCAGGTCACCGTCGTGCCGACATTCACGTTCAGGGTGGGCAGAACGTAGTTCTTCACCTCGGCCTGAAGGCCCACGACGGGTGAAACAGGCGACGTAGCGGCAGCGCCTTCCGCCGTGCCGCCGGCGGGCGCGATCATGGGGATGTCGCCGCAGGCGGTGTAGATAGCGGGGTTGGCGGTCTGGTGCAGGTTGATGGCCATGCCGCCCTTGGTCAGGTCGGCAAAGGCGGCGTTGACGGTGGTGATGGACATGCCGCCGCTCATGGGCGTGAGGGCGTGGAGCACGCCGCCCAGGGCCATGCAACTACCGCTGTGGATGTGGTTGGCGCTGGAGATGCCCGGCGTTGCGTAGAGGACGACCTCGGTGGCTGCGCCTTTGGCAACAAGGGAGGCGACGCCGGACTGGCTTGAGGCGTTCATCTCATTCAGCTGCACGGTCACGAAGCTCGCCTTGGCCGGGATGTCGGCGCAGGCGGTGTAGGTCGCGGGGGCGCCCGTCTTGTGGAGGTTCACCGCGAAGCCCCCGGTGAGGAGGCTGTCCAGCGTGGTGTTGACGGTGGTGACGCCCTTGCCATCCACGAGGCTCGTGAGGGCGTGAACGACGCCGCCGAGGACAGCGCAGCTTCCGGAATGGATGTGGTTGGCCTGAGAGATGCCTGCGTTGCCGAGGACGCTGACTTCGGTAGTTGCGCCTTTGGCGGTGAAGACGACGAGGCCCTGCTGTCCTGAGGCGTTGAGCTCGCGGAGGGCCAGCACCAGGTCGCCGGTGGGACCTGCCATGGGCGCGGGGCCTGTGTCTGCGGCGGGCATGGACTCAGATGCCACACCTGATGCGGGCATGGCGGAGGAAGTCGTGTCTGTGGCGGGCATGCTCGTGGAGTCGCCGCTTCCCGCAGGCATCGAAGAGGAGGAGGCGTCAGTCGCGGGCATCGCTGCTGAGCTGGAGCTTCCCGAAGACATGGCGGCAGAAGCGTCTGGAGCGGGCACGGAGACGGAGCCGCCGGCGTCATTGGTGGGCAGTACCGCTGAGCCTGCGCTGTTTGACGGCTGGGAAGCGCCGGTTGCGGAGTCCGTCCTGACCTCTGGGGCGGACGTGGAGGTGGGGGCCTGGGCCGTGCCGCCGCAGGCAGCGAGGAGCGTGAGGGCCAGGGAGAGGAAGAGAAGTGGAATGAGCGGTCTCATGGGGCCTCCTGTCATATGCATATGAGAGGGGGAGCGTGCGGCGGGAGCTGCGACACGTTCCCCTACTTCTTGGATATACGTGGCGCGGGGGGAGGTGGATTTCAGGGGCGAGGCGAGCGGGAGGGTATTCGGAGAAGGAGCACAGCGAGGCAGCGCCTCGCCTGCGAAGAGCGGCAGCAGCGACTTCTCGCACGGTGGCTGCAAGCGAAGGGGCCCGGGGAGCAATGGCTCCTCGGGCCCCTTCTTATTCAAGGGCGGCGGCAGGATAAGAAAAGATAAGAAGAGGTGAGGCCGCCCTATGCGATTCCGGGCATGCCGGAAACTGTGGTTGGGACGACGGATGAATGACGCCTGCCGTCCTACCTGTGGCCCAGGCGCTTTGCAGTCACGTTGCGGCGAAGGAACGGCGGCAGGTCCGATACCTCTTCTTCCTGGCGCTTGGCCTCTTCCCTCACGCTGCCGATGTCCAGGCGGGTGAGCAGGAGGTCGTCGTCGGGGATGGCGTTCTCCACGGCTGGGAAGCCGGTGGCGATGATGGTGACGCGCACCTCGTCTTCCAGGCTGGAGTCTTTGGCCATGCCAAAGATGATGTTGGCATCGGGATCCGCGACGCCCTCCACCATTTCTGCGGCCTTGTGGACCTCGTGCAGGGTGAGGTCGGTGCCGCCGGCGATGCTGAGCAGGATGCCCTTGGCGCCATTGATGGAAACGTCCAGCAGAGGGCTTTCGATGGCCATGCGAGCGGCTTCCACTGCGCGGTTCTCGCCGGAGGCCATGCCCACGGCCATCCACGCGGTCCCTGCGCCGCTCATGACGGCTTTGACGTCGGCGTAGTCCAGGTTGATCTCGCCGGCCGCGGTGACCAGGGTAGCGATGGCCTGGACGCCCTGTCGCAGGACGTCGTCGGCGAGGCGGAAGGCGTCGTCGGTGCTGACCTCCTCGCTGACCAGGTCAAGGAGCCTGTCGTTGGGGATCATGATGACGGAATCGGCCTTCTCCTTCATGCGGGTGATGCCGTCCTCAGCCTGCTTGCGGCGCTTGTGGCCCTCGAACTTGAAGGGCTTGGTGACGACGCCGATGGTGAGGGCGCCGGTCTCCTTGGCGATTTCGGTGATAACCGGGGCTGCGCCGGTGCCGGTGCCGCCGCCCATGCCCGCCGCGACGAAGACCATGTCTGCGCCACGGAGCAACTCGTAGATCTCGTCCCGGTCCTCTTCCGCCGCCTCGCGGCCGATCTCAGGGTTGCCGCCGACGCCCAGGCCGCGGGTGAGCTTTTCGCCGATGGGCATCTTGTGGGGCACGCCCAGCTTGACCAGGTGCTGTGCGTCGGTATTGACGCAGATGTAGTCAACACCGGGGATGGGCGCAACCTGGTACATGCGATTGACGGCGTTGCAGCCGCCGCCGCCTACGCCGATGACTTTGATAACGGTTTTCCCCAGGTGGGAGCCATTGTCTTGACTGTTTTCCAGAGTCATTGCTTCTCCTTTTCGAGCCTGCTGATGGTAGGTGTACGCCTTGCGGGGGCCCATGAACTGGGCGAGCCACCGCAGTCTGAGCCTGTTGTTGTGGAAGGTGTGCGCTTCGTTTTCATGATGTCTGTACTCCTGCTGCTCGACAGGGCGGTAGACGCCCCACAGCAAGATGCCAATGCTTGTCTGAACGTGGGGCTCTTGAGCTCCGCAGGCAGGCCCGGAACGTCCCTGGGCTGAGCGATGCGCACTGGCCCAGGAAGGTATTCGTGGGTCACCTGCTCCAACCCTGGCAGGTATGCTCCACCTCCCGTGAAAACTACGCCGCTGGAGGCATGGACCCCAGGCCGGCCTGCTTGATCTTTGTGCGAATCATGGCGCCAACGCAGTGGCGCGTATTGAGCAACTGGAGTATTGATGCCGGTGACCGCGCCTGTCGCGCGCATACTCCCGATGCGCTTTCCGTGTTGCCACAGACGCGGTCACCGGCTAGCCCACGCTGCTTCTGGCCTTGTGCCATGGACTGGTTTCCTGGACCTTCCCTGCTCCATCAGAGGAGGGCGCAGGCCCTGAGCCGCGCGCTGCGGACTCTGGGATTGCGGGCCACCTCTTCCGGAGATGGTTTCACAACCTTCTTTGTTAAGACCCTTACCCTTGCCTTGTGGCCGCAGATGCACTGGGGCCGCTCCGGCGGGCAGATGCAGTCCCTGCTCTCCCGCCGCATGAACTCTTTTACAACCGTATCCTCTAGTGAGTGGTAGGCGATGACGACCAGCCTTCCACCCTGCCTCAGGACGCCGGCGGCCCCCTCCAGGGCCCCGGCCAGGTTCTCCATGTCTCCGTTGACGGAGATCCGCAGCGCCTGGAAGGTGCGGGTCGCAGGGTGGACCCGCTGTCCCCTGCGGGGCGACACGCTCTCCACGATCCGGGCCAACTCCAGGGCCGTGGCGATAGGCCTCCGGCGCACAATGGCCTGGGCGATGCGCCGCGCCTGCGGCTCCTGGCCGTACGTGGCGATGATCCGCGCCAGGTCCTCCTGGCCATAGGTGTTCGCCACTTCAGCGGCGGTGACCTCCTGGCTGGCGCTCAGCCGCATGTCCAGGGGGGCGTCGTCCCGGAAACTGAAGCCCCTCGCGGCGACGTCCAGTTGCCAGGAAGAGAGGCCCAGGTCTAGGATGATCCCATCCACGGGAGCGAGCCCTTCGGCGCGTACAGCCTCGGCGATTCGGGCGAAGTTGCTGTTCACCAGCAACATCCGCCCGGCGTAGGGTTGCAGTCGTTGGCGGGCCCGCTCCAAGGCGGCGCCGTCCGCGTCGAGCCCCATGAGCCGGCCATCGGGGGCGGAACCCTCAAGGATGGCGAGGGCATGGCCGCCATCGCCAAGGGTGCCGTCAACCCAGCGCCCCCCCGGCCGCAGGTCCAGGAACTGCACGACCTCCTGGAGGAGTGCAGGAGCGTGGAAGGGCGCGCCGGTGTTGGATGTCTGCATGACGGTCACGCTTGCCGGAGGTGCTCCCGGGCGTTTTGGTAAAGTACAGAATAATTACTAAGAGACGGGGCGATTATGCACAACATCTTACGTAGTTGTCAATACCTTCCTGGCCCACTTCTGTGTCCGCGCGCAACAACTTCTGAATATTCTATTCCTACGGGTATGAAACGGAAGTTCTAGGTTGTATCTGCAGGTCATTAGATAGTGTGTTCTGTTACTGCGCGCGAATGTGACCAAAGTACTACGCCGGTAGGCTCGCTCACGTTTGACAGCATATACATTCGCAGGTGAAACTTACGCTATAAATAGCGAATGACCGGGCGCATACTCCATCCCTTGTACTCATTTCCTTTACGCCGACAAATTATAAAGAAGCTTGTTGAAGAACAACAAGGCCGGGAACGCGAATCATCTTCGTAGTACAAGTGTGCGCCTATAGTGCGCGTTCTGCAAGGCGATGTGTCAATTGCCACGATGCGATGTGCGCTGCTGTCGTGTGTTCACAGGCTCTCAGGAACGCTTGTCTGTGCTATCATGGCGCTGCCATGCCTACCCTCGGCATTCTCACCAGCAGCGACATGGGGTCCCGCGGCCTGCGCCAGGACACCAGCGGCCAGCGCATCCGCGAGATGCTTGCGCCTCTTGGCTTCCAGGTGGCACGCTATGAGGTTGTGCCTGACGAGCGCCCCATACTGGAAGACCGGCTGCGGCGTTGGAGCGACGACGACAGGCTGGACCTGATTGTGACGACGGGTGGCACCGGCCTGACGGACCGTGACGTGATGCCGGAAGCGATGCGAGCGGTCATCCAGCGGGAGGTGCCCGGGATGGCGGAGGCCATGCGCATGCAGACGCTGAAGAGCGCGCCCATGGCGATGATTAGCCGCTCGATGGTGGGGGTGCGCGGGCGCACGCTCATCATCAACCTGCCGGGAAGCACCAAGGCGGTGCAGGAGTGCCTGGAGGTAGTGTTGCCAGTCGTCCCACACGCCCTGGATATGCTAAAGCCGCAGCCGCCGGGGCACCAGGGGTAGACCTGACCCCCATCCTGGCTCCCCACGTCGCGTGGGAAGAGATGATGAGCCATGTCTTTTCGTTCTCTTGGTGGCTAACGCACTGGTTCCCGCCCACCCGCCAGGGCGCAAGCCTTGCGCCCCTACAGGGATACCCCCAGCAGTTCCCAGCGAGGGCGCGGCCCTCTGCACGCCCGGGACGCACAGGCTATCTCGTAGCAACAACGAAAGACCCTGGGACTGTGAACAGGCTGCCTTGACCGGCTGGGCAGGGGCGAGTACACTGGGGGCAAACCCATCCCCAGGGGGTATGGGTGCATGGGGATGATTCGCGGAGCTGTCAACCTGGTTTGCGCGGTTGGATGGCAGTCAGAGGAGAAGGGGAAGCCATGCTACCTCAGACAAAGGAAGAGGCGCTGAAGCGCCTGAACTATGTGGAAGGGCACCTGGCGGGCATCAGGCGTATGATTGAGGAGGAGAAGTACTGCGTGGACGTGCTGAAGCAGACCTATGCGGTACGCCGGGCCATCCAGAAAATAGAGACGTTGCTGCTGGAAGGGCATCTGCACACCTGCGTGCTGGAAGGCGTGCGGGAAGGGCGGGACAAAGAGGTCCTGGGCGAGCTGATGGAGCTGTACAAGCTGTCGGAGGCGTGAGGTCCTGGAGAGGAACGATGGCGACTACGACGACGAGAGACCTGGCTACCTTCAAGGCAAAGCTGCGCGAGCTCATGCCGGAGCTTGTGGAGCGGTATCACGTGAAGTCGCTGGGCATTTTTGGGTCTTACGCGCGGGGCGAGCAGAAGAAGCGCAGCGACCTGGATGTGCTTGTGGAGTACTCCAAGACTCCGAGCCTGTTTCAGCTTGTGGACCTTCAACTCTTCCTGTCCAAGAAGCTGGGTGTGAAGGTGGACCTGGTGATGAAGAGGGCCTTGAGGCCGTTTGCGAGGGAGAGCGTTCTGAGAGACCTTATCGAGATTGATGTCCCTCGGGGCGGAGGAATTGGGGACACCGCTGCCCCATCATTGCAAGAATCGGCGCAGTAGTTCCATGGGGCAAGAGGCATACGTTGGGCTACTGAGAGACATGCTGGCAGCTTGCGAGAGAATCACAAGATTCACTGTTGGCATGACCTTCCAGGAGTTCTGCGAAAACGAGATGGCTGCATATGCGGTCATGAAAGCCTTTGAAATCATGGGAGAAGCAGGAAGGGGTATACCGACATTGGAGCGGCAGCGCCACGCTGAGATCCCCTGGCAAAAGATCATTGGCATGCGCGACAGGTTGATTCACGGGTATGCCGGCGTAGATCTGGAGGTGGTTTGGAGCACTATTCAAGAAGATGTCCCGGCGTTGAAGCCACTTCTGGCTAAAGCAATCGCAGGCGCCACCGGCAAGTGACCATATCCAAAAGGAACACCAAATGACGACCGCCACAGCGCCCAACAAGCAGCAGCTCACGATCACGGTGGAGGGCATGACCTGCGCCTCCTGCGTGATGCACGTGGAGCACGCC